>DATMFE010000542.1:0-1731 GCA_035556295.1 Ureibacillus sp. | reverse complement strand
AAACGGAATCACTAACATTGACTACAAAGATGTAGATTTACTTAAAAAATTCGTTTCAGAACGCGGTAAAATTTTACCACGTCGTGTAACGGGTACAAGCGCTAAATACCAACGTAAATTAACGATTGCTATTAAACGCTCACGTACTATGGCATTATTACCATATGTATCTGGTGAATAATTCAAATAAAAAGGCACATTGGGAGTTTTCCTAATGTGCCTTTTTTTATAAGCTAAGATTTGTTAAATCATATTGTGTACATGCAGGTGTGATATTTATCTAGGCAGGGCATAACATGATAAAACCTTATAGTAAATACCTCCTTAAAAACAAGGAGATGATTTACTATGCCAGATTGTAATATCTTTGGAGCTGGCGGAGGTTTTGCATGTGCAGCTGTTTTATTTATCCTCCTAATCATCGTTGGAGCTAGTTTTTGAGGAGGATATGGTGCTTCCTAATCAAATTATGCGGTTCTCTTTTTAGAATGTTTTATCGCTTAAGCCCTCTTATCAATAAAGTTATGGAACCAGGTTATTGTTGAAAAAAAGGGGAATATAAGCGATGTTTGAAATTCTATAGTAGAAACAGCTACAATAAAAGCGGTACATAAGAAAATATGTTTAATGGAGAGGATGTGAAGGATTGAATAAAGGAAAGAAAATTGCTGAAGGCGGTATGCTTTTAGCTCTGTACAGTATTTTATTATTTATAACGATAAATATCCCGTTTTTAGGAATGATTACTTTTTTCTTGTTACCCATCCCCTTTGTATTAGTAATGATTAAAGAAACCATTTCTTGGTCAATTGGATTTTTAGCTGTGGCCTCTGTACTGGGAATCATTATTGGAACTATTTTATCCTTGCCTACTGTTTTGTTAACGGGAGTAATGGGAATCGTTATCGGATATCATGTAAAACATAATAAATCAACGATTCAGATGTTTATTAGTTCAGTTCTTGCTTTTATTGTCGGGAGTTTACTCATCCTTATTGCCACGAATATCATATTAGACATGAATGTAGTAGATGAAACGTTAACGATGGTTGAAGAATCAATGGAAACATCCTTTGATATGATGGATATGCTTGGGCAAAATGTAACAGATGATATGAAGCAGCAAATGCGTGATTCGATTGAGATGATTCCAATGATGATTCCAAGTATGCTGGTTATTTCCTCCATGGTAATGGCGTATATATTCATCCTAGCTTCTCAACCGTTTATCAAGCGATTTAGTGACAAAGTCGTGAAGTGGCCGCTTTTTCATGAACTTCGCCTGCCCAAAAGCATTTTATGGTATTATTTAATTACACTCGTAGCTACTTTTTTCATGAATACGGATGATCATAGCTATGTGAATATGGTGATATTAAATTTGATGTTTATTTTGCAATTATTTATCCTTTTACAAGGCTTTTCACTTGTTTTTTATATAAGTTACGTGAAAGGTTGGAGAAAATTTGTACCTATCTTAATTACCGTTGTATCGTTACTCAATCCGATTTTCCTTACTATCATCCGGATATTAGGTATAATAGATTTAGGATTTCCGTTTCGTGAGGCCATTACGAAGTCGAAGTAGCCTTAGTAAACCAGATGCTTTTAGGAGCTGAAATTATGCCATCTTTTTTTAAGGAGCGTTCGATACGATCTCCGTTGTATGGGCTGTTTATTGTCGCTGTTTTATGTATAGGTATGTTTGCGTATTATAATTGGATAATCGCA
>DATMFE010000541.1:0-1781 GCA_035556295.1 Ureibacillus sp. | reverse complement strand
GTAATGGCTCAAGCAGAGGATGGAAAAGTTGTTCTCATGCATGATATTTATCAATCAAGTGCAGAGGCCGCTGTTGAAATTATTAAACGACTTAATAAGCAAGGCTATCAATTAGTAACCATTTCGGAATTACAGGAAATCGAGAAATTAAGAAAAGTAGAGTAGTATCATCTAAATTAGTTTTCTGCTAGGATTATATCTCATTTAGTTAGCAGAATAATTTTTAGCTCCTGCTCATAGGAAAGCAATGTCTTATACGAGCGGGGGGCCTTCCTATACTAAGTTTAACAACTTGAATATATAGTTAAAAAGCATATGCTTGGTCTTATATGAGAACAAGCATATGTTTTTTTATTTTTCCAGCGAGTGATTAAGCTTCTCATAGATAGTTAATAGTTGTTGTCGTTCTTCTTCTGATAATGCTTCAAATAAATTGGTGCGTAATGCTTTTCCTTTTTCATGTGCTGTATGAACCATTTCGACGCCCTTGTTTGTAATCGATAAATAAATAATTCTTCGGTCTTCATGATCAACAATTCGTGTAGCTAATTCTTTTTGTACGAGCTTTTCGGATAAGTGAGTTAAAGAGGGAGGGGTTAAGCCTAAAGCCCTTGCGATATCCGATGGTCGGCTTTTTCCATGTTCTTTAAGATAACTTAGTACAAGAATATGGGAAATACCCAGGTTCTCCTTAAACATTTTATTCCATTTAATAATCATATTATTCGTTAATTGATCCATCATATGAATCAATTCAAAGATTGTTTGTTTTTCCATTCCTTATTACTCCTGCCTTTTATTTAATGGCTCTGTTATAGGATGTTGTATAATGAACAATATTATTTAACAAAGCCAAAAACTTAGGGATATGACATTTATCATATCCTCTACCTGACGTTTATGACTATAACGGTATTGTGTTCTTTTTTATTATAGAAGAGAAGTAAATTGTTCAAGATAAAAGAGAAGTGAACTGTTCAGGAGGCAGAAATGAGTAAACAAAATCAAATCAATCTAAGAAAACAAATCGCTCCTTTTGAAAAGTCTAATGTGAAAACGAGTGTGAAGCAGTTAGTTAATACGATTCCACCGTTTATTTTGTTGTGGGTTGCTGCTTATTATAGTTTGGAAATTTCTTATTGGGTAAGTTTAGCTCTTTCGATTATTGCGTCAGGGTTTGTGGTCCGAATTTTTATTATTTTTCATGATTGCTGCCATCAGTCTTTTTTCAAAAGTCGAAAAGCTAATGATATTTTAGGGACAATTACAGGTATTATTACGCTATTTCCATATGAAAAGTGGAAGCGCGACCATTCAATTCATCATGCGACAAGCAGTAATTTAAATAAGCGAGGGACAGGCGATATTTGGATTATGACGGTAGAGGAGTATATAAATGCTTCGTTTTGGGTTCGTCTTCAGTATCGTTTATACCGAAATCCGCTTGTGATGTTTGGATTAGGACCAGCGTATCTATTCTTAGTGTCCAATCGTTTTAATCGAAAAGGGGCACGTAAGAAAGAAAGAATCAATACGTATGTAACGAATGTTTCTGTTATTGTACTGTATACATTGTTATGTTTAGCAATTGGCTGGCAAGCGTTTCTTATGATTCAACTTCCAATCATGTTTGTGTCAGGGTTGCTTGGAATTTGGCTGTTCTACGTACAACATCAGTTTGAAGATTCTTATTTTGAAGAGGAAGAAAACTGGGATTATGTGAAGGCTGCGATTGATGGAAGCTCATATTATAAGCTTCCAAAGCTATTGCAATGGGTGAC
>DATMFE010000540.1:0-3054 GCA_035556295.1 Ureibacillus sp. | reverse complement strand
TGCTACATCCCGAATTGTTGCCAAATCTCTCACCTCAATCTTGAAAATGTGTAACCGTTTCCACATTATTTAAAGATAGCATGATTTATTTTAGATATCAATAACTCTTTTTATACATTACTTGGGGACTTAGAGCATGATCCAGGAGATAAAAAACAGAACTACTATTCATATGAAGATAATGGTGTATTTTTCATATAAAAGCGTGAAAAAAGGATGGATTAAGAATGTTGTCGATGAATTAGGCAACTATGATTATCTCATGTTTGCAAATATTGATTATGATATCCTTGAAGTATGTCATGAAATGATTTCATGGGCAAAGTGGGTCATCAATACATTGAAATGCGACGGCTTTCGCTTAGATGCTGTTAAACATATTAATAGCGACTTTATGAATGAATGGTTACAAGCAGTCCATTCTTATATACGTAAACGCTTTTATATCGTAGGAGAGTTTTGACAAGCTGATGCTCATGTACTTCAACACTATTTAAAGCAAACAAACTATCAATTGAACTTACTTGATGTCGCTCTTCATTATAAATTTTATGATGCCGCTAAAGCTGGCACCGACTTCGACTTACGGACTATTTTCATCAGACCCTCGTTCAATCACACCCTTCACATGCTGTTACATTTGTTGATAATCACGACTCCCAACCTTACGAAGCACTTGAATCTGAGGTATTAGATTGGTTTAAACCGCTAGCCCATGCCTTTATTTTGCTAAGACGCGCTGGAGAAGTGTGGGTCGACCTCACAGACTCTCACCCTGCAAAAATCACAATCCAAAAAGATGGATTTCGCTACCTTCCCTGTTCAAGCAAAAAGCGTGTCTGTCTGGGCTTTAAACTAGAATTAGAGCATGGCATTTACTACTATAATCACAAACGGACTAGGGTGAAACTAAAGGGCATGAGTCCAGTGCAATACCAAAACCATGCCCGGACGCTTGCCTAACATTCGTGTCTAACTTTTTGGGTGCACTTCATAATAGCAAATTTTGTTTGCTTCTCCTGAAGGCTTCTTTTTAAATCAGCATAACAGTGGCTATTAATCTCGAAGTATTGTTGAGATGTCGAATCAAGTTGCTGTTGACTCATAATTTTTGAAAGTAGTTCTCCGTAATACACCTACTAATATAAACTGGAAATGCTTACTCATAATAGTCAGCTTTCTTAATCTTTTCTGACGCTTCATCAACAAGATTCATAATTTCCTTCGCATAGTGCAGTAAAATTTCACCTTGCTTCGTTAACTCTACTTTTTTTCCAGAACGATGAAACAGCTTAGAATCAAAACTCTCTTCTAATTTATTTATATGATGACTAATTGTAGGCTGGGAACAATACAATCGTCGAGCAGCTTCCGTAAAAGAATGACATTCAGCTAAAACAATAAAGGACTCCATTTTCTCTAATGTATTCATCTCTACTCCCCTTCTCATAAAGATAAACTTAAATACGATAATGATAATCATTATCATATTTAAGTTTATCAGCCATTACCTTTATTGTCTATTTTTATGGAACACCACTCTATATTACTCAATCATTTTCATTACTCTTTGCATCTGTATAAGTTGTGTTTTTTGGTCAACAAGCATCGTTCGTGCAATACGTCTTAAGTCCCCATTGTTGGTAAATTGTAAAATTGTAATCTCCATTTCAACCGCTCCTTCATGAAGCGAAATCATTTCCTCTAAAAAATGTCGGTTAATATCCCCTTTGGTTCCGGCCCTTTCCATTTTCTTGATCATTTGTTGAAACGAATCTTTATATACTTCCAAATAAGCTTCTTCCTTTTCTAACTCTATATGGGGATGTTCCTTCGTTTTCTCTAAAAGTACCTTCATTTTATCTAATTCAATAAGTTGATTATGGACTATCTTTTTGGCAATCTGTTTCACTTCTGAATGATCACTAAACCTCATAATATTTTCACACATAGCAATAGACGCTTCATGAAGCGGAATCATTTCATACAAGAAATCAAGTGTTGCATCACCAGTGTTTGGAACATCCTCTACCTTCTTTTTCATCATTTGTAAGGTAATACGATAATAATCGAAATATGCTTCTTCCTTTGAACTCATTTTTGCATCAACACTATCTATTAATGCAATCCAAACTATAAGTCCAATCCATAAACGCTTAGTCCAGCCTCTCATCTAAGCCCCCCTTATCATTAACTCGCTTTTATTATGGAAAAAAAAGATTGGGCTTATACTGAATAAAACGCAAAAGGAAACATTCTGCTGTTACTTGTACAAATTTTACACGTGTGAAAAGTCTAGTATAGGAATAGATTAAAATTATTCCCACCAAACGATACGGTTTTATATAATGAAGGAACAAAGAAGCGATTCAATGTGGAGGAGAAAGTAATATGGCCTTAAATTATGATATCGACAAATTAACGAACCTTGGGATTTCCATCGGGATTCTACTCTTATTTTTGTTGTTAAGAAAGATATTTACTATATATATCTTTAAATTCATTTTAAAAATCAGCAAAAAATCTCCGACCAATTTTTTTACACATGTTTTTAATTCTTTTGAACAGCCGATTCGTTGGTTATTCATCATAGTTGGTGTATATGTAGCACTTCGTTACTTCCCTTATTTAGACCAAAGAGATCCATTGTTCTTGAAGTTCTTTCGTGCCAGCATAATTTTTATTATTAGCTGGGGATTATATAATATGTCTTCTGCTTCATCAGTTTTATTTGAAAAGATAAGGGACCGTTTTGATATTAATATGGACCAAATCCTTATCCCATTTTTATCAAAGGGTTTACGTTTTATCATTATCGCGATTAGTTTCAGTATTATTGCCCAAGAGTTTAACTATGACGTAAACGGGTTTGTAGCAGGCTTAGGGCTAGGCGGTCTTGCTTTTGCCTTAGCTGCAAAAGATGCTATTGCCAATTTCTTCGGCGGGATTGTCATTATTATCGAAAAACCTTTTTCAATCGGGGATTGGATTCAAACAGCCAGTGTAGAAGGAATTGTTGAAGATATCACATTTCGAAGTACTTCTATAAGAGCG
>DATMFE010000539.1:0-6942 GCA_035556295.1 Ureibacillus sp. | reverse complement strand
TTTCACTAACGATATGCACACGGGTATTTTCTATAATCTCTGTGACATGTTTTCCAATAGCTTCTTCACGTTTTTTTCCTAAAAAACGGCAGTAGGCCGTGTTAAACTCCTTAATAATTCCATTTGTGTCAACAATAACAATACCTTCGTAAGCGCTTTCTAGAACAGCGTCTAATGTTTCAACAGCATAAAGATTCTCATGCAGATGCTTTAGATAGTATGAATAAGAATGAAGAATATCCGTTTTAGTTAAGATCCCGACCAATTTTTCTTTTTCATCTACAACAGGTAAAATTTCTACTTGCATTCTCCAAGCTTTGTCAATAGAGTCATGAGGACTAACACTAATTAATGCAGGCTTCATAACTTCTTCAACTTTGGTATTTAGGGGGTGGCATTCAGTCAAGGATCTTATTAATCCCGAAGTTGTTAGCACCCCTACAACTTTCTGCTGTGGAGAAACCACAGGTAAACCCTCAATACCGTGCATATCTAGTAAATGAAAGGCTTCCTTTAATGTTTGACCTACTGCCAGGTTAGCAGAAAGAGGTCTCATCCATCTATGAACAAATTCGTTATTTTTTATTTGGTTATAATCAAGGGGCGTATATTTATTAAATTCTTGTATCATTATTTATACCTCCTAATCTTAGCTATTAATACAAATGTAGCATTTATTATACATAAAGTTTTTGAAATTGTCTGTGTTTTAGACATAAAAGAAATCTCTTATTATCTATTTAGTAGTTCAACTTTAAACACGATTAAAATATTGCTGCATTGATAATATATAATGGTATATGAACAAGAAAAACGAGCTCTTATCTGCTAAGGGCTCGTTTTTTACATTTATTTCATGTGTCTTTACATATTAACATTTAAAATAAACAAAAGACACAAATAAACCGAAAACATATGT
Source organism: Ureibacillus sp. (assembly GCA_035556295.1). Taxonomy (GTDB): domain Bacteria; phylum Bacillota; class Bacilli; order Bacillales_A; family Planococcaceae; genus Ureibacillus. The sequence goes on along the minus strand of DATMFE010000539.1, from coordinate 6,023 downwards.
ACATATTCTGACACAAATGACATATTAATAGCTCGACAGTGCTAATAATAAAATTTAGAGGAGATGAGAGTGGGAATGGATAATTTTAATTCACAATCATCCACCAATCATTCAAACCCGCAAGTATGGAATTTTGTTTCGGCTCCTAATTTACATCCCATGAAGGTTACCATTAATGTTGATAAGCCCGGAACAGCTCCCGGCCTATTATTTGTTGCGCCCTATACGGTATATGAAGCAGCGATGATTGGCCAAACTGGGGCGCTAATTATGGATCAGACAGGGAATCCAATGTGGTTTAGACCACTTGCTAGTAGATATATCCAAAACACAGACTTTCGAGTACAAATGTACTGCGGGAATCCTGTTCTTACGATGTGGCAAGGAACAATTTCAGGAACTCAAACCGCAACCCCAAACCTTCCAGCAGGCGATCCTGAACCTGGTGCTTATTTTCAAATTATCAACCAGCATTATAAGGTCATTAAAAAATTATTTGCTAAAAAAGGATTTACAGCTGATGTGCATGAGTTTACAATCACCGAACGGAATACGGCTTTGTTTACGGCAGTAAAACAAGTACCTGCAGATTTATCTAAGTATGGTGGACCATTACGCGGGTATTTTGATGATTACTCTATTCAAGAAGTAGACATTGAGACGGGAGAGCTTCTCTTCTTTTGGAGTGCACTTGAACATATTAATCCAGCTGATTCAGTGGTACCTGCTTCATCCGCGACAAGTTCTAATAATATATGGGATTGCTACCACGTAAATTCAGTCGAAGAAGGGCCAAACAATACACTTCTAGTGAGTATGCGTAATATGTGGGCCATTTATAACATTGATAAAAAAACGGGAAAGGTAATTTGGCAACTTGGTGGAAAACAAAGTGATTTTAAGCTTGGACCGAACGCTGCATTTTCTTGGCAGCATGATGCGCGCTATAGGTCCGAAAATAGGATAAGCTTGTTTGATGACGCCTGCTGTGCCTCTTCAACCTCTCCTCCTGAGGGACAGGCGCGTGGTTTAATTCTTCACTTAGACTATAAACACAAGGTCGCCAATGTAGATCGAACGTATTATCATGACCCAGCTTTATACGTTCCAAGTCAAGGAAATGCGCAAAAGCTTTCCAATGGAAATCAACTCATTGGGTGGGGGCAAGAGCCCTACCTTTCAGAATTTAAGAATGCTGGTAATACACAAAGAAATCCTTCATTTAATTTGTTATATGATATGCGGTATCCAAATCAGAACCTTTCTTATCGAGCGTTTAAAAATAAGTGGGTAGGTCTACCACTTTACCCGCCTAGCATAACGGTAGACTTATTGCATGACGGTCAAGCTACAGCTTACGCATCATGGAATGGTTCAACAGAAACGGTTGCTTGGCAGTTACTGGCAGGACCAACGCCTTTTAAATTGTCAGTAGTGATATTTAGTAGCCCTCGTACTGGATTTGAAACAGATATACATGTTCAGGCAGTTGGTCCCTATTTTCAAGTAAAAGCATTAGACTCCTGCGGGAACGTCATTGGTACATCACCGACTACTTACGTGAAAATAAGACGAAATAGACGAAAGTGAGCATTAATAATCTTCTATTAGATTTTAAAAATGTTCGTATAGCGCCCCCTACTCAGAAGGCTTGAGGGGGTATTTACCTTTTAAGGAATCAACTAGAAATTATGTAAGCTAAGGATTTTTCCAAAAAACCGCTACTATATTAATCTAAACTGCAAAAATAAAATTCCTGATATATAATATTATATTTTAACAAATAGTAAGGATAAAGAACTGAGGGAATATTTGATATAGATGAGTATAAGGTGCTTTTTCTTCCTAATTACTTAACTTTTAAAATCATATCTTCTGACTTTTCATTCCATTTAACAGTTAAAATCATATATTCAGGTTTAATTACATCTTTACTAGCGTCAACCTTTACTTTTTCTTTGAAATTCCCTTCTTTATTTAACTTTGCGTCTCTTACTGCAATTTCATTTTGATTATTTGAAGTGTCTAAATTAATCCCAAAATCTCCTACGGATTCTACCTTACCACCTAGATAATTTAAGTTCATTTGAGCTGTTTCTTTACTATTTTCAACGGGATATAACGTAATAGTAGCTGACCAGCTTTGGGTTTCACCTGAAAACTCTAAAGGATTCTCAGCCTTACTTTGATATCCAACTACTAATGAAATAAAAAAGAAAAGACTAAATAAAGCAATATAAAACTTTCTCATGCTCTTCCTCCATGTAAACACCATAATGTCATTTTTACTACTTTATATTTTATTAAAATATATATCTTTAGTTAACATGGCGTAGAATATTATCTAGTAAAGAACATATGTAAGATCTTTTTTAATAGCTGTTCGTAAGTTTGGAAAGTCGCACTAAATGTGGAACGTTTCTTTTCATTTCCCATCATAATTTTATCCCCTTTTATTTTAAGCGGGTATATTATATAGAAGTTTATACAAAATGAATTGTCGTTAGTTTAAATAATGAAAGGTCTCCCAGAAATAATTCTGAGAGATTAGTAAAAAAATTAACCTGTAAAAAAGCTTACAACACCTATCAGGAAAAAAAATATGAGAATTGCAGATAAAATGAGTACAATTGTAAAGATAGGTTTATACTTTACTCTATTTTCTTGCTTACTTATCTTATTATGTAAATCATCTAATTTTCTTTCAATTTCATCCAGACGTTTTTCCGTGTTAATATCCATCACCTCCTGCCTTTTATACGAATTATTTCTATAAAAGTTTCCTAATTACTGTATTTTGAAGAATATATATGTAAAAGCCGTTTTGAATTGTATTTATAGTTAGTTACCGAAATCCCCTTTTCACATAGTAAACTTTCATTTTTTTTAAACCTTAATCTAAATCAAAAGTGAAATGGACTTACTTGTTTGATAATAAACGAAATGATAAACGAAACAGAAATTGTTGCCGCTAGCTGCTTTGGATTTTTGTAAAAGACTCCGCATAAAACAGCATACATAATGAACTCTTCAATATAATTTACATGTATATAAAATACTCCAACCGCTAAAGAAAGACTTAGCAATAACCCCATAGGCAACGCTGGTAATATCCAAGCTAGACGTAAATTATTTTTAGCCATCCATACAATAGCTGCCAGAAACGGAGACGCTAGTGCGATACTTCCCCACAGTAAAAAATAACTAGTTGGAAAAAATCCAAATAGAAAAGCGGAATATATATAATAGCCTGTTAGCATTCCTATAAAGAACATGAATGTATTAAGAGCCGCACTAATTTTGGTTTTACTATACGCGGCTATAAGGGTAGCAATCAGTACCCAAATACCTGTCCTTGAACACAAATCCCCGAAATACGGCAGAATATTCATCCACCAGCTTCCATCAGCACCTGCAATAGTATCTAAATATTTGGCTACTATCCCCAAAACTGTACCGAAGACTAAATAGATAATAGAAAATGCAAGTTTATTTGTAGACTTAACTACTCCAATAGTAAACTCCCCCTAACCAAAGCAAATCTATTAAATTGTTTTAACTCTTTCGTCCAAAAGCTTTTGTATCAATATTTTTGTCATCTAGAAAATTCTCTATCTTTTTCTGTTCCCTTCCATTTACGCCTTCATTTTTATTCATAAGTGACTCAATTTCTGTTTCAGAAAAATCTCCTTCGCTCATATGCTCAACCATGTCATCGATGGCTTGATCCAGTTCATCCAAAATTTGATTGGAACCCATAATAAAGCGGCTAATTCTCTCTGACTCTTTTTTATATCCTTCTGGTAGAGTATTGTGCGAGATATATGTGGAAAAGTTACGATCATTTTCTTTGACCAGATCGTTTAGTTGTTCAAGTTTTTTCGCTTCAGCTTTAGTTAGCTGTTGATCAGAATCCATCATTTCTTCAAATTGATCACTGATATTGGATAAATCCTCGTTAGTATTTAAGTAAGTCTTTATACTTTCTTTCATTTCCTTTTCATCAATTACAGCATTATTTTTCGATGAACTAAATATAGAAGTTGGTAATACAATTTCTTCACTAACTTCTTTTGTACTTTCCTGATAAGAACAAGCACCTAATAAAAAAATAATCATTAAGCTAAAATAAAGTTTCTTCAATTCGAACGCTCCCTTTACCAATGTATTAATCCCATTAATTTACATAGAAAATTTTAACATTAAAATCCCCTTAGGACTATACATCTAGAGGCGTATATTGCAAAACTGCCCTCATCTAATTGAATATAGCAAAAAATGTTAAGAACAACGATTTGTTTGCTGTTATAGTGGACGTAAGGTAGGTGAATGTAAATGAATTATGTAACTTGCATACAAAGAACGCTAGATTACATTGAGGAGAATTTGGAGACACAAATTACTTTAGAAAAGTTAGCAGAAATTGCTTGCTTTTCTCCTTTTCATTATCACCGTGTCTTCCAAGCCATGGTTGGAGAATCGGTGATGGATTATGTGAGGAAACGAAGACTTACACGCGCAGCAGAACGCTTATTTTTCACAGATGAAAAAGTCATTGATATCGCACTTGATGTTGGTTTCCACTATCAAGAATCATTTAACAGAGCGTTCAAAAACTTTTATGATGTTTCGCCGAAGCAATACCGTAACGCAAGGAGAATATCTGGACCGCTGCGGGGAAAAGCCTACCTAACTACCACACTTTTGTCAGGAGGAAATAAGATGGAACCAAAACTAGTCACTAAATCTGCTTTTTATGTCATTGGATATGAGCTAAAAACGAAGAACCAGGGTGGCCAGAATAACAAAGACATTCCTGAATTTTGGCAACAGTACATGCAAAATGGATTAGGCTCTAAAATCCCCAATCCCTTAAAAGAAAACACGGAGCTTGGTATTTGCACCGATTTTAATCCTGAAACGGGTGAGTTTGTTTATGTAATTGGCATGGAAGTAAAGGAAGGCACTTCAGCGCCTAAAGGAACAGTTTACAGAAGTTTCCCTGAACTAGACTATGCCGTATTTACTACACCAAAATCAAATGAAGAATCTTTTACTTCTTCCATTCAGTCCACATGGAATTATGTTTTTACAGAATGGTTCCCTGAATCGGGTTATGAGCACTACGGATCAATGGAATTTGAACTGTATGATAAAAGATGTTATGGTTCAGAAAATAAAGAGATTGATATCTACATTCCTGTAAAAAAACAGACTGTTAAGGCATAAAAGATAACTCCCATTTGTTTAAGAGAAACGTAGCGTAGAAATTCATTTATAATACTAAAGATATTCCTATACAAAAGCCCAATCTCTAAGCAATTAAACTTAAGAGAGGGCTTTTTATTCTTTTGCATTGGGAATTTTGGAATCAATCAATGTGAATATTCACTTCATTTTTAATTATGACAATGTACGATATCGGTTATAAAAACATCAGATATACAGAGAAGTGTGAGGTGCTTTTCTCTCCAATTACTTCACTCTTAAAACAATACCTTCTGATCTGTCACTGGATATAAAGTAATACTAGCTAACCCGCTTTGATTTTCATCTAAAAACTCTAAAGAATCCTCAGCTCTACTTTGACATTCAACTAATGCGACAAAATAGAAAACAAAGTTAGATACATTTCCTATCATTTTATTTTATGTATTTTCCTCATGTGCATATTTTTTACATTTTATAGGAATGATAACGTTACTCGTTGTATAACAAATATTCACTCATATAAAAGGTGGTAAAACGTGCGACAAAAATATCTTCTGAAAAGCTCTAATAGAGAAAAGACACCAGATTGTTCAGCAGCTCCCTTATATGATGATGTAAATAAAAATATAGAGAGACTATTAAACGAATTAGGAAATAGTTCTGATATATCGTTTCGAATGGTTGAGTCTCCGTATCAAAAAACGTTAAAAGCAGCCGTTATTCACCTTGACGGATTAGCAGATGAAAACATTATAAATGAGAATATCATGACGCCTCTTATTCAGTGGCTTAAAGAAAGTAATCAAGTAGTA
>DATMFE010000538.1:0-4379 GCA_035556295.1 Ureibacillus sp. | reverse complement strand
AACTAAATGGAGGAGGATAATATGAAAAAGCTCAATACTTTTCTACTGATACTTGCAATCTTAGTGCCTACTATTATCAATATTAATGTCACCGTGAATACTAGAACTGAAGTGAATAATCGGAGAGGAGATAGTAAGAATTAAGGATTCTACGGTTATGATAATTTTGCTTGCGTTTTCTGTATTTGACCGGATCTGATAGAGATACTATTAGCGCGTGGATCCAACAAAGATTTACGTGTTTTTGTTGAAGTTAATGAGTGAGGTTTAGGTTCATATTTTAGAATACATAGATTAGGAGAAATTCATATTGAAGAATATTTACTTAATTAGACATTGCGCTGCAACGGGACAGTCACCCGAAGCACCTTTGACAGAACAAGGTGAAGGGCAAGCGCTAGAGTTAGCGGAATTTTTATCGACTGTTGATGTCGACCGAATTATTTCAAGTCCATTTAAACGTGCGGTTGATACGATCTTGCCACTTGCAACGAAAAAGAGCATTGAAATAGAGACGGACAGTAGATTAGCAGAGCGTGTGCTGAGTACAGAAAATCTACCTGACTGGTTTGAAAAGTTAAAATCAACCTTTGACGACCTAGATTTAAAGTTAGAAGGTGGAGAGTCTAGCAGAGAAGCAATGACCAGAATCGTAGAAGTTGTAGATACTGTGTTGAATAGTGAGGCCGAAAATACAATCCTCGTATCTCATGGGAATTTATTATCATTACTTTTAAAGCATTATGACAATAGTTTTGGCTTTGAAGAGTGGCGAAATATGAGTAATCCGGATGTCTATCTCTTAAAATATGACGGCCAAGAAGTAACGGTTAATCGACTTTGGAAATAGGAGATGATGAGGATGAGTCGTGCAATCATTTTTGATATGGACGGAACGCTCTTTCAAACTGATAGAATTTTAGAAAGGTCTTTAGAGGATACCTTTACCCAACTACGTTCACAAGGGTTATGGGACATTGCTACTCCAATTGAAAAGTACTGTGAAATTATGGGTGTTCCTTTGCCAAAAGTGTGGGAGACATTGTTACCTCAGCATTCACTTGAGGTACGAGAACAAGCAGACGTTTATTTTCAAAATCGATTAATTGAAAATATTATAAGCGGGAAGGGTGCTTTATATCCCAACGTGAAGGAAGTTCTTAGTTATTTGAAAGCAAACGATTGGTCCATCTACATTGCAAGTAATGGTTTGGTTAACTATTTAGAGGCGATTGTTGGGTATTATCATCTGGATGATTGGGTAACTGAAACGTTTAGTATCGAGCAAATTGAATCGTTAAATAAATCAGAACTAGTTCGCAGTGTGATCAATAAATATGAGATTACCACTGGTGCGGTTGTTGGGGATCGATTATCTGACATCAATGCAGCGAAAGATAATGGTTTAGTTGCTATAGGGTGTCGTTTTGATTTTTCGCTGGATGAGGAACTGGCGAAGGCAGATGTTGTCGTTAATGATTTACTGGAGTTAAAAGAGATTATGACAGGCAATAAATCATTGGGGGAGGGTTGCGAAGTGGGCGCTACAACGAAATTACCGTTAACAGATGATGAAAAATCAAAGCTTAGAAAAGCGAAAATAAAGATGGCAGATTTACACACGTTTACGAGGGATGAAATCGCACATATGTTAGATGTATCAGATGAAAGAGCGACAATCCTTAAAGGATTGGCAGATTTTCAAAGTGTCCCATCTATTGGGGATAAGTTGGCTGGAAAGCTTGTACATAAGCTGAATGTTTCTTCCTTAGAGGAGATAAAGGATCAGGATGCCGCCTCACTCTTTGATAAATTAGAACAAATTAATGGTGCGTTGACGGATAGTTGTGTTGAAGATCAAATTCGTTGTGTGATTCACATTGCAAACACCCCCGGTAGTAGTAAACAATGGTTTGATTTTACAGAAGAACGTAAAGCGTATCGTGAAAAATATGGCTTTCCTGATAATAGTCCGAGGATGCAGGTATGAATAGGAGATATGGAGCGTGAATTCGTATAAAGGATTCATGCACATTTTGAATTGAGTATCCACTAGTTCTAAACTATTACGTTTTTGGAATTTAGTGGTATGATAGTTGAAAACAAATTAGTCTCTGGGGGTACTTCATGGAATTATGGGATGTATATGATATGAATCGAAATAAAACCGATCGCACTTGGGTTCGAGGCGAGCCGCTCCAACCGGGAGATTATCATGTAGTGGTGCACGTCTGTATTTTTAACTCCAAAGGTGAGATGCTCATCCAACAAAGGCAGCCCTTCAAGCAAGGATGGTCCAATTATTGGGATATTACGGTCGGAGGAAGTGCAGTTGCTGGGGATTCCAGTCAAGACGCGGCGCAAAGAGAGTTAGAGGAAGAGATTGGATTAAAACTAGATTTACAACATGTACGCCCTCATATAACTCTTCATTTTGAACGGGGATTTGATGATATTTATTTAATAGAGAAAGATGTGGATATACATACACTTAAGTTACAATATGAGGAAGTCCAAGATGTACGATGGGCAAGCAAAGAGGAGATTCTAGAGATGATCAAAACAGGTGAATTCATTCCTTATTTTGAGAGTATAATAGAATTTCTATTTGATGTTAGAAAGCAGCGCGGTTCGGTTCGGAGATAATATTCAATGGATTGATCAAAAAGTATCCATTTACTAATATTACCTATAATGTTAGAATTTAATTGATATAAATGAGAGGAGTGAGATTATGCAATTCAATCAACTGAAGTTAACCTTGGAAAAAGAATTACTGCGTCTCACTCAATCGGGTTTAGTTTAACAAGAACGACAATGATGATGTGCGGCATAGCAATGAGAAACGAGCTTTTTGCTTAAATGAAGCATAAGGGCCACAGGGTTATTTTATACTCTGTGGCTTTTTTTGTGTCATTAAAACATATGAGGGAACATTTCGGGTCCAATGGTTACTTCCATTTTTAGAATAGGGGGTAATGAGATAAAACAATTCAAGGAATAGCTTAACCTGAGATTTTAGTATTTGAGTGTGCTTCTCGAGGAAAAAAGAAGAGAAATTACGGAAAAATGTCCTTGAGCAGGGCTCTCGAGGACAAAAAGAAGAGGAATTACAGAAAATGTCCTTGAGTAGGGTGCTCGAACCCGAAACCCAGGGTCAAAATTGAGCTAATTATGTAAGTACCAATAAAATAATAATAAATGAGGCGATAGTTTATATGATGAAACTAAGTACGATGAATAAAGTGCTTGAAACGGTTAATAGTGAATGGCGCAGTCCGTTAGCAGAAAAAATACTCTCAAATTGGGGTTTTGATGAAGGGTCCGTTTACTACTTGCGAGCAAGTGCAAACTTTATTTTTATCTTCAAAAAAGAGGGGAAATACTATTTTTTAAGATTTAATGATTCGGGCGAGAGAGAACTTTCATCTATCGAAACGGAAATGAACATTGTTCAAGAATTAGGAAAGCAATCCCTAAACGTTGCCCAGCCAGTACAATCAGTAAATGGTAAGTATGTTGAAGTGGTAGAAACAGAAATAGGGACGTTTTATGCAGTCGTGTTCGAAGCGCTAGAGGGGGACCATGCCGACTTCGACGAGATCACAGACGAGCAACTATATGTATGGGGAAAATCACTTGGGGAATTGCATAAGTGTTCAAAAAAACTAGACGAAAAGCTCTATGTGGATCGCAAAAGTTGGAGAGAGCATCTTATCAATTTACGTGAGACCCTTCCAACACATGAAACAGCAGCTCATAAAGAATTGGACCGACTTTTAACTTGGGCTGAAGGGTTAACTGTTACAAAAGACAACTTTGGGTTAATCCATTATGATTTTGAACTGGATAATCTCGTTTACGATAACAATAAGATTGGTATGTTGGACTTTGACGATTGCTCGAATTATTGGTATGTTGCGGATCTCGTCTATGCCCTAAGAGATGCTGGGGAGTTTAGCGAGGATGCACCTTTAATTAAAACTTTTTTGGAGGGCTATGAATCCGAAACAACAATCGATAGAGATTTACTAAAGGAAGCATCGGAATTTATGAAACTGCATAATTTAGTAACCTTCGGAAAACTAGTAAGAGCTGTTGATATTGATGAATCTGGCAATTACCCGGATTGGCTCATCAACCTTCGCCAAAAGCTTTGTACGAAAATAGATGCGTATCGACAATCCTTTGAAGAGATGAAGTGTTAAAAATGGTGGAGCTAACTTAAGTGTTAGCTCCTTTTATTATTAGATGAAGAAAAAGCTTATTTTTATTTAGTTATTAAACGTAATGGCTATTAATTCACTAAAAATAAAACACCTTCCGAACCCAAAAATGGAATGTATTGGTATAATAAGGTATAATTACTATTTATATAT
>DATMFE010000537.1:0-13165 GCA_035556295.1 Ureibacillus sp. | reverse complement strand
TAATTTAACAGATACATCAAAATCAAGCTGGTCAAATGTAGCATACTCATACACTTCCCTATAGGCATCCATCTGTTTTAAAATGTCTGCTTTTTCTTTCGTTAACGAACTATTATTTAGATCACTTATTTTCACAATTTGTTTGTTAACTTTAATCATAGACGTTCTCTCCTTTACAGAAAATGATATCAATCACTTTCTCTAACAGGATATTGATAAAAATTTTTTTTGTGTATCTTCATTTAGTTAAAATCGTGAAGATTAGAAAAAACGATGAAAGAAAGTAATTTAACCAGTAAACTTTTTCTTTGTTCCTTTTTGTCCTTTTGTAACCTTTTTAAATATAAAGCGAGCAACTAACAAGTACAGTGGTAACACAATAATGACGGCAATAACATTTAAAATCCAAGGTATTGTCCCCATAAAAACGTTTGAAGATGCTTTATCATACCAGCTCACAATAATTATTAAAAAGACCACACTGGATATAAAAGTACTTATATATCCCTTCTTATAGTTTGTACTTTTCACAGCAACCACAAAGCCAATTACCAATGAAATACATGCTGCAATTAAAACAAAAATTAAAAATAAGTTTGCTACCTTTTGAACGTCCATTACTTCCCTCTTTCTTATAGAATTTTTACTCCAGAACCTTCGTTACGTCACTTAAAAGAAAGTAAATTTAAGTACTTTAAACTCCCTAAAACAATTAACGCCCTTTTCTAGATACAATTCCTACAGTTAAAATTAAAGTCATACCTACAGCATATAGTGCTATAAAAGTATAAAGTGATTTTATGTAGCCAGCTGGATAAAGCGTAGCGCTCATTATTAATAAAATTCCTAATACGTTTAATAACTTTGTTTTTTAAATTTTTGTTTCAACCTCTTCCTTTCTATCACAATATCTCTTTGACTTATATAAAATCTGGAAGCTGAAATTTCTTGGCAATCCACTCCGTAAATGCTTATACTTCTTTTCTTAGGTCTTAATATAAATTCGCAGATAGACCAATAAGTTAAAGGAAACAAAACGATAACGAGAAACCCGTTTTTAGCTGATATATATTTTTAGATTAATAGCATAATATTTAATGTTTTTTTGTACGGTCGTGTAAATAAAAGCTTAAATTAAAGGAACTTCACTTCTTACCAAGCTTTTTAAATAAAATTATAAAGGCTGTAAAAGTTACCAGTGCACCTATAGCGATCCAGGCATTTAAAATATTTAGCCAAATACATATACCCATTATTAAGATAAGCAATAATACATTAACAACAATAGGAATCTTCTTACGAGTATCGATGGCTGTGTAAAATAGACTAAAAGCAAAGAAAATTATTATAAGTCCTAGAGTTATGTTGATGCTGATCTTCATCACTCCTCATTCTTATATGTACTTATTTTATTTACATTTACAACTACATTTGGGCCCTTTAAAAGAAATAAACAGACTAAACCGATAACGCCTACAAGTACTGAAGCAAACCCATACTTATTCACTACTTCCCCCCCTTTATTAAATGACTTTACCCCTACCATACTCTATTTGATTAAAATTGTAAATTTATAGATTAATTGTATTTTAATTTCCTTATCATAAGTCTTATTTATATACATACTTGGTTAAACAGTATGTTTTTTGTTACTAAGATGTTAGCAAGAAAGGTTAAGTTTAAAAATCTCATCTCTTTTATAATTGGTATGTAGTCTATATTAAAAAGGTGGGATTTACCTTGGAATTTAAAGAGGTTATAAAAGAAGATTTTGTAATGGTTGGATTTAGCGGCGCTGGTAAGTAGACTAAGGAGGTTGTATACCTTATTCCTGAACTTTGGGATAAAGCATACAAGTCTTTCTTAACTAAAAACCCAAAACGAATTATCGGTGTATGTTTGCCGCCAAGGAGTGATCATTATTTCTATACGTGTGGAATTGAAATATCTTCTGTACTCTATAGTGAAATTGGAGAAGGAACGACTGTACATACTTTCCCTGCGCAAAGATATGTTGTTTTCAAGCACACTGGTCCTGCTACAATGATTCCTAATACATACGGCAAGCTATGGGATACATTTGATTCAAATGGCTATAAAATAAAACCAGGGGCTCCTGAAATTGAAATAGTAAATAGTGATATGGCTGGACAAGAACAATCTCCATTATATGAAATGGAAATATGGATTCCTGTAGAAAGCTCTTTAAACGCTAAATAAGTAAAGTAAGTCTTTAATATCATTATTTTGGAGCGGAACACATAATAACCTAATTTGTTATGTCAACGTAAAAAAGAGCATCAATGGATGCTCTTTTTTTATTAAATGTATTTATTATTGGATTTTAATCCCTAAGTTATCACTAGTTTTGTACCAGTCTTGCCATTTACCAACTAGCGTCACTTCACTATTTAAAGTTTTAGCACTAGTTTCTGCGAATGGTGTATCAAAAGCTTTAATATCATTAGCGTTATAGCTTTGAGAAACTGTCTGAATAGTTCCAAAAACCGCTTGCTCTCCTAGAAGATATGTTTAAAAGTACTTTCTTTGTCTAGTTAACTGTAATAAATAAAAAAACACAATTCTTTTTAAGAACTGCGGCTACGGTTTATATAAGATAAATTCAAATTAAGGTTCCGAACAAATTTCAGTTTACACCTTAAAAATAAGTAACATTTGATTACCAAATAAAGAGTTGAATTTCCCTTTTTCTCTTCTTATAATCGACTTGGTTTTTCACTGATTTCTTCTAATTTAGCAGATAGTTTAGGATGACTTTCATCGTCATAATTCCCCGAGAAGTCACTTATACCGAAATCGTGTTCAAAAAACTTAACGCGGTTACTTGCGTCACCAAATACCATTTTAGAGTCTTTTAATTCAATACCAGAAAGCAAATCGGTTGTTTCGCTTTTACTTTTATTTTGTACTTCTTCAATCAGATTATTTACTTTGTTGTAAAACTCGTTTGCATCCTTTGTAGTTTTCAATATACTCGGATATGTATTTAACAAAGAACTAGAAAAAGGTCAAGTAGCGCACGTATGGTGTTTTACCACAGCGTTTCTTGTAGTAGTCGATTTATATATAGACGTAAAGTATCACGCGTACTGGTATTTCACTAAAGGTGTTGATTGGGCCTCACTACCAGCGGCTTTACTTTTAATTCCTCCGGTTAACATAATATTTATAAACTGGTACCCGTGGAACAGCAAAATTACAACTTATATTAAATACTTTGTTAAATGGGAAATGGTTTTGCTATCCTACGAGCTAATAACATTACTCCCTAAACCCTGGGGATATTTCCACTATGGTTGGTGGAACCTGTTTTATTCAGCATTATTTAACCCTTTGTTATTACTTACTCTAATTACATATTATAGCACTTTATAAGAAAAGAAGATTGAGGGAATCTCTTGGAGAGGATCTTCAGCTATTCTTTATCTGTGCCGCTTTTCAATTTAATTTCTTATTTATATTTTCTTATTGAGATTAACTGTACTATTGGAAACACCATCATAGAGAGACATACAGCTACAAACAAAGAAATATTCCCAAATTCATTCTCTCTATTAAACACTGTATAATCAACCATCCAGAGAATAAAAAGACTCACATTTAAGATATGGTAACTTGTTTTTGCGCTTACCGTTGTAATCTTTTTACCCAGTTCATCTTTTTGAGCTTTTTTATTATTTCCCCAAGTAATGAACTGTGCCCACCCCATTACTAACACTACTATTCCTAAGACACCGCTAGATCCTATATTAAGACCGTTCTTATAATCAGTTATATACATTGATGCAGCAAACAAAGTTGCTATTCCTAAAAAACCAAAGCCTAATAAATTATTTAACGTTTCTTTTTTCATTGTTTACTCCTCCTGTCCTTTGTACAAAAATAATTCATCAACACTGACACCTAAGTGCTCCGCTAAGCGAAAAGCTAACTCTAAGCTAGGATCGTATTTACTCTTTTCAACGGCGTTAACAGTTTGTCTTGAAACGTTACAAATGTTTGCTAACTCTTCTTGAGACATTTTCTTACTCTTTCTAAGTTCTTTGATTCGATTATTCACGTCTATCAACTCGTCTTTTTTAAAAAGTAAAACATCTTTTACATTTCCATATTATGACGTTTAATAAGAAAAGTCAAACATATTTTACATAATATAGTGTTTATATACCATAACTTCCGGTTGAGTGTAATCCTGTTTCCGTTGCAAAGACATTAGCAGGAACGGCTAAGCTTAAAAACCCTCATTTCTTTATACAGTCGAGCATATTTAACTACTCCTTATTTATAAGAGATTACTTTTATTACACTTATGAAATTTAAAAACTATTTTTTGGGTTTTAAAGGTGCCATAAAACGAGGGTGAAACGTCCTATACAATTGGTTTTTTCATTTAAAAAACGGTGAAATTTATTACCGTTATCAATGAAAATTGTTATTTTAACATCACCTACCTCTCTCCTAAAGTAGGTATAATATACAATTTACGATAAAAAATGTCTTATGTTAGACTTCCTAATGTATTACAAATACAAAGGAGGAATTTGATGGATTTCATCAGAAACAGCAAGAAATGGATTCTATCTCTAATGTCAGCAGTACTAGTTTTTACGTTTGCTAGCAGTTCTTTAGCAGCTACAAACAGTGAAAAAATGCTCGACTCTGTAGAATGTCCATCTTGCCACGAAACAGTTAAAGCGCAAGGATCTCAAGAAGATAAAGACAAAGCATTTGATATTGTTAAGTCTAAGTTTAAGGGACTAACAGTAGACCCTAATACCCTATTCGTAACAGTATTAGATGATGACACAAACAAGGTAGCATTAGTTCAATATTCATCTGAAGGCAAAACTTATCAGCACTATGTTAATTTAAATACAGAAGATGTGTTTATTACATATAAAGGTGAAGTAAACGTTGATAAAGAAACAGGCGACGTAAAATACAAAATGTTTGCTGATGGCATTTTAATGGCAAATATCACTGTTCAAAGTGATGGTAAATTAATCAACAACGAAAACGGAAAAGTTATTGATCCTAACGAGTTTGAGAACAAGACTTCCCCTACTACTGAAACATTAACTAAAGCATATAATGATTCAACAGCAAAAGTATCAACAATGGCCGTAAAGGCGGATAGTAAATTAAGCAAATGTAAAGACTTAGTTGGTGACATCGTTACTAATGGTGGACTAGCAAGTTGCGGTTTAACGTGCGCAGCTCTATTTGGAGTTGTAGGAGCTGCTGTATGTATTGGCCTATGCGGTTTCATTGAAGCACAATATGGTAAAGCAAGTGCTAGTGAAATCTGCACACAATTCTTTGGATAACCCACTATCATTTGAATTTACTTTACCAAGAATGTTAAGCTTTTCCTGATTGTTATTTTTTAAGAGGTGTTAACATTGAAATTAATTAAAGAATTATCAATTATAGCTATTGGACTTATTATTGCTTTGGCCATTTCTAAAATATTTTTCCATACCCCAAGTAATATTGGGATTGTAGTTATTTTTGTTACAAGCCTTATAGTTACAGGAATAGCAAGAGCTAAACTAAGATAGGCAAAACAAAAACCACTTCCCTTTTATTTAGGGGTGGTTTTTGTTTATTTTACTATTGTTACTTTTTGACACAAACCGCTATTACGCAGTAGATAATCTTGTAAAGGAATTTTTTAATTGAAACTATTTGTTATTATTATGATCGCTTTTGCTTTAGGTGCATTTTTAGTAGCAATTGCAACTGAAAAGAAAAATACTAATGGTGCCATCCGCTTGAAGGCGATTATGTCAAACATCTTTTTACTCCTATTTTCTTTAAACTGCTTTATTTCTGTCCAGGTAAACAACTTCGGTGTTATTAGTTGGGCAATTGGTGTCGTCTTACTGCTATTAGCAGCTTTTTTTACAAAATACAAAAACACGCCAAGCAAAACTGCATAAATTTTATATAAGGAAGATTGAGCTTGAAAACTATTAAAAGAAAATACACTATAATATGCCTTACCCTAATGTTGTTTACTACACTCACAAACTTTATTTGGAAAAGCAAAGAATGGACAAGTTATTTTACTTTGTGTTCTTCCACCATTATAGTAGTGCTATCAATCCTCGTTTTAAAGGATGAACACAAAAATAAAATGAAATAATAGCATTTAGCTAAGTTCCTATTTATAATACTTGAATTAAAAAGCCACACTCCTATATAAGAGTCGTGGCTTTTATGCTCTCGCTATCAAAGTTCCTGCGTATTTAACTTGCCTATTTAATCTCTGTTATGAAGACGAACTTAAAGTACAGATTCATCTTTATTACTTAACTTAATAATAAACGGAAAAATAAATATAAAGGCTAAACTTAACCAACCTAGAGTAAGCAATTTCTTAGTCTTAGCGGAAATATATTGTTTTTTTCTGCAATTAGGACACTCTTTTCCTGTTGTAGAAAAACCTACTGTCCACACATCACCTAAGCTCCATTCGCTGTTGCAATTCGAGCATTTAGTCAACGCTCTCCCACCTTTCTTTCAATAACAAAATTAATATGTAATTATTTTAGACTTTCTTCTTCCTTATTCATTTTGGCATCTAGCATCGTTAACATAAGGGCCCAAAAGATTAAACCTACGCTTGTAAATGTCATAAGTAACTTAATAATAAGGTTTGGATGTAGCACAAGAGATAAAGAGCATAGCGGTAAACCAATACCAAGTAACGTTAAAGCTTTTTGATTAAGAGAATTCACTTTTAACACCTCCTTACATTGTATAGAGTATACGTAGTAAAAATAAAATTAAGGTTTAATTGATAAATAGTCATACCTGTATAGTTGTCCTAATACTTATACGCATGAGATACCAAAAAGGTTCCATTATTATCTAAAATTTCTAGTATATTCTCTGTTAGTTGTGTTTTTGTAAATAAAAAAGATAGCGGCTTAGTATAATCCGCTATCTTTTATTTAGACACTTTTGTTTATAGTAAATGGAAAGATGAACGTAATAAATAAGCAAAAACTGCCCAATGATCAACCTTTCATTATAGTTTGCACACATAAAAGTTGGATTGATGTGGTGTGTTTGGGCATAGCTTTATATCCCCTACCTGTACACTTTATGGCAAAAAAAGAGTTGTTTCAAACAAAGCTAATTAAAAGGCTATTAGAAAATTTGAATGCATTTCCTGTAGATAGAAAAAGTCCAGGTCCTAGCGTCTTAAAAATACCTATAAAATTAATTAGACAAAACAAAGTAGTTGGGATTTTTCCAAGTGGGACAAGAGCCTCAGAGGAGAAAGAATTAAAAAATGGGGCAATTCATATTGCTTCAAAGGCAAATGTACCAATTATACCTGCAGTTTATATTGGGCCCTCTTCTATAAAAGACTTATTAGGGAGAAAGAAAAGAACAATTATAATAGGAGACCGCATTAAAGTTCCTAAATTGCATAATGACAAAGAGGCTATTATAAAGACAGCAAATGAATTGATTTCAAATTCGTTTGAAAAGTTAATACAAACAAAAAGCAATAATATATAAATACATTAAAAAAACAACTTAGTTACTAAGAGAATATCTTAGCCGCTAAGTTGTTTTTTTGTTTATTTATTATCATTGGTAAGCTCAATTGAAAGTTCCTGAGACAAAATTTTGTTACCAACAAACCAAAATATAAGCGTACTGCCTGCCAACATTAAAAGCGATACAGTAATTATTACTTTATAATCTATTACAAACTCGCCAGGATCAACTAAAAGAAGTATAAAGGTCGTTAGTAAGCCCATTATTATACCAATAATTAACCCAATCCCAATATATAGGTTCACTTGTGACAGTATAACTTTACGAAGACCTTTTGGTGTCACGCCCATTGCACGTAAAACAGCAAATTCTTTCCGTTTAGAGTATATGTTATTTGCTAAAGAATTAAATACACCAACCATCGTAGATACAACTAATGTAGCTATGACTAAAATAAATATCCCCCAGCGCTGATAAAACATTTTGTTTGCTTCTTTGACCGATTGTTCATAGTTACTGATTTTAATTTCTGGATACTGACTCTTTAATTCCTCAAGTTCATTAACTGTATTTTTTATATGTTCGGAATCCACATAAAGAGTATAGAAAATAACATTCAGCAATTTTTTGTTGTTCCAATTTACATATGCATCTGCGTTATTTAACAGTTGCTTTTCTATGGCAATGACTTTAAAAGTTCCTTTTGATTCGACAATTTGTGTCTCGTTAGAAAACTCTCCCACTGGAACTGTTTGCCCTACTTTTAAATGGCTCTGCTGTGCAAATCTTTTAGATAATATTAAGCCATTACTAGGGGTTTTACTGTTTAAGTGAGCCATCAATCCTTGTGCTTGTAGTCTTTTGAGATCGACTACTGCATAATTCATATTTACCTTCTTTCCTTCGGTTTGTAATTCCGCCAACCCTAGGGTACTAAAGTTACTAACGGACTTTACACCTGGTAGTTCTTCTACTGTTTTAGTAAGTTCCATAGAATTTATTTTTGTATTATCAATTCGAGTTTCAATTAGAATAGGAGTGGCAAAATTCTTTTTCAACTGTTCCAGTTGGCTTATTTGAAGTGTACGTAATGTAACAGATCCAAATACCGCAATTATCATTAAGCTGCCTATCATTAAAATAATAGCAGTGTTCTTTCTGACT
This sequence comes from Ureibacillus sp., assembly GCA_035556295.1. GTDB lineage: Bacteria > Bacillota > Bacilli > Bacillales_A > Planococcaceae > Ureibacillus. The sequence goes on along the minus strand of DATMFE010000537.1, from coordinate 4,462 downwards.
TGAGGAATAAGATTTTTCACAGAAATATAAAACTCCTGTCCAAATAACCTTTGACCATAAGGTAAGAGCCATCCTAAGATTCTTGGTAACCAGATAGGAAAAACCAACACAAAGGCTAGCAATACTAGAACTACTGATATTAAAAGCATAGCAGGCCCATACGTTTCTCTTGTAGGCAATACTTGACTACAAATAATTAAGAATACAGCAATTCCCGCTATAACTTTAAAGAGCGTAACCCTTGCTTTTGAATAACTATAATTAAGTTTTTCATTTTTCTCCATTGTTTTAAGCGGCAATACCTTCGTACTACGATAAGCTGGAACAAATAAAAAGAGCTGAATAACAATAAAAGCTAAAATAGAAATACTTATAGCGGCACCCACATTAAATTCCGAAGGTGTCGTTGGAATATTAAATAGCTTTTCTACCCAACTATATAGGAACCTCTGGCTAAAAAAAGCTAATATAAAGCCTAAACATATACCGGTAATATTGATTACAGTGCTTTGTATCATAATAATTTTACTAATTTGTTTAGTACTCGCACCTAATGAACGCATAATTGCGAACTGATTTCGCATTTTATAAAGCAATAGTTCGAAATTTGAAATGATAATAAGAGAAGTAACGATTAACACTAATACAGACAATACAACAATAAATATATGTAATGATTGCAAATTACTTTTTACGCCATAATCTTGCTCAGCAATATCAATGCGTAAGTCTTTATCATAAGATTTTATTTGATTAGCTAAAGTTAGAGCATTTACATCCTTTTTTGCTTTAATCAATAAATAAGTAGCTTCGGCTTTACTATTATCCTTTGCTTGGATATAGCTCTTTACAACCTTTTGGCTAAGTATTAGCATATCTGGAGCAGAACCCGCAGCAGTTAAATCATTTACGGTCTCTACCAAAGTATATTTTTTATTTTCAATAAGGATCTTATCGTGAATTTTTGCGTGCAGAACTTTTGCTAACCCCTTGTTCATTACAACTGACTCTTCATTTAAATCCTTAGTAAAATGGTATCGGCTTTTGGGTAGATAATCATTTTCTACACCAACTGTATAGATAGCAGTGGCCATTTTGTTTACTTTTAAATGAGTGATAGAAACTTTAGATACTTTATTAACTTTTTTATTTTGAACAATTTCGTTCACTAAGTTTGGTGTAAGAACATTGCTTTGGTCTATATTAAATCCTACTGATAAATCCATTTCCCCATACGCCTGTTTCATCTGATTCTTAAGCGTATTCTGAGCATTAAATGAAAATAACACCATACTAAGTACAAGTGTTGCAGAGATAGCTATGCTTAGGATAGATGAAAAGACAATAAACTTATTAGCTTTAAATAAACGCAAAGCTACTCCTTGTATGGTCCTCATAGCGTTTGTTTCTCCGGCTTTGTAATAAGTTTAAATTTCTCCAATATGTAATCTAAATCATTATTTCCGTTACAGTTATACGTATCAACAATGCTACCATCGTGAAAGAATAAAACTCGATCTGCATAAGTGGCTACGTTAGGGTCGTGAGTAACGAGTAATATACTTTGGTTAAGCTGCTTCTTCGTAGACACTAATGTATTTAGTATATCTTCCGAAGTATTAAAATCTAAATTACCTGTTGGCTCATCTGCCAATATAATAGGTGGTTCAGTTATAATTGCCCTTCCTATAGCTACGCGCTGCTGTTGTCCACCTGACAGTTGTACAGGACGGTGTTTCTTCCAAGTTGTTAAGCCCAAGAGCTCAACAATGCTATTTACTTTTAAATCAATTACATCCGATGTAAGTCCCTTTAAAACTAGCGGTAGAGCTATATTTTCTTCTACAGATAAATCTTTTAATAAGTGGAATGCTTGAAAGATAAATCCGATATTATCTTGTCTGTACGCTGAGGCTTGAGGTTCTTGGAACATATCTTTTGAAAGCATTCCTTTTAATTTAATCGTTCCACTAGTTGGTTCATCGAGTGCTCCTAAAATGTTCAGAAGCGTACTTTTTCCTGAACCGCTTGTTCCCATAACAGCAACCATTTCACCTGCCCCTAACTGAAAGGATATATCATTTAGTGCAGTAATTTCATGGCCCTCTCCTTTATAAACTTTAGTTAAATTTTTCACCTCTAAAATATGTTGATTCTTCACGCCTTCACCTCGAAGTAAGTTTCTTTTTTTGTAGTAGCAAAGGTAGTTCGCGCTTTTATTACATCTACCTCGTAAATCCCCACTATATCTAGTACGTTTCAAAACAGGAATAGTTTTACATTTTGTGAAAAAAAGGAAAAATTTTTGGTTATTTATAAGAAACACAAAAAAGTAGAAGTTTATTAGATAAGCTGCTACATTCAAATTCAAACAAAAACAGTGTTGTACTTGACTCTGTTTTCTTGCTTAAATTCACTTGAACTCACATAAAACATTTCCGCTTTTACTCTTATGTCTTGTAGTCCCACACGTAAACAATTATACTTATTTTAGTAAATATTCATAAAAAAGGAAGGAGGGGAACGTCATGCCGCCAAATCCATCACACCATCCTATTATTCTATTTGATGGTGTTTGCAATCTCTGCAACCGATGGGTGCAGTTTGTTATCAAACGAGATCCGCGTGCTCTATTTCGTTTTGCGTCGCTTCAATCTGATACTGCGGGAATCTTGCTGCGTAAGCATAACTACGAGGACCCACCGCTTCAGTCGGTCATTCTTCTTATGAACGGGAATCTTTATACAGAGTCTACGGCCATCCTACATATTGTCGGCCAGCTTCGGGGGCCCCTTCAACTGATGGCGTGTTTCCGAGTTGTTCCCGCATTCATTCGAAATCCACTCTATCGTTTCATTGCACGTAATCGGTATAAGTGGTTTGGAAAACAAACGTCATGCATGTTGCCAACCCCTGAAACTAAAATGCGATTTTTGGACTAAGCATACAAATGGAGGAAAACAATGCGTTTATCAACAAAAGAGAAATTTCGTTTAAGCATTCTTGCGACCCTAAGGTGGACCATGGCCATTACGTTTCTTATTTATGGAATGGCCAAAATCTACCCAGGACAATTTATAACAGGCGATTTCGTGTTCGATTCAACAAAAGATTCTGCGATGAAACTGGCGTGGTATTTCTTTGGGTATTCTGATTTCTACAACTATTTTATTGCCGCTGGCGAATTATTAGCTGCATTGTTATTGGTGATTCCGCGTACCGCAACACTAGGGAATATTATTTTTCTCCCCATTATTGCCAACATCACCGTCCTTAACTATTGTTTCAACATTCCTGCAAAAGTGGTGTGTGTGCCCCTGCTTGCAATGAGCTTGCTATTAGTATTGATGGAATATTCAAAGTTAAAAGGCATCTTCTTTGTCAACGCTGCTACCCCAATGCAGAAAGTAGACGTTCAATCATCTGAAAGGAAGGTGACTGTTAAATGATTGTCTTTCTTTTGCCGCCCATTATCTTCGGTTTGGCATGTACCTATTATTTTGGTCTTCGAAAAGAAGACTGAACATAGACAATTCCTGTTTCGCTTTGACTAGTAGTTATGGAAACCAGAGAAATTCTCCATAAGATACTAAAGAAACCGCTGCAGGTAAGCTAATAAAAGTGCAACTTAATGCTACTTTTCAAAAACAATAAAAAAGGCAGCAACTCATAAGTTGAGCTGCTGCCTTTTATTTATAGAAACATAGGAAGAACCTTTTAACGATACCAAATTGTTTTATCTTGATATGGAATACGTTTTGATGAAGCTTCTTTATTAGGATGTCCGACGTAAATTAATCCTAAGAGCTTATCGCCGTCTTCTAGAGATAAAAAGTCATTCAGTTCTGTCTGATAGACAATTTCACCGGTTCTCCAAATTGTAGCCAAACCTTGTTCTTCCGCTACTAATAGCATATTTTGTATACTTGCCGCTACGGCAGAGATTTCTTCAATTTCAGGCACTTTACCAGAAGGACTTACTGCTACAGCAATAATGACAGGAGCGCGAAGCGGTCCTTTTTTTGCTTTTGTTGTTTTTTTCAACGCTTCTTCTTCACTTAGGTGAGCAATTTTTTGCTTCATAATACGTTCCATTTCGTCTCCTAAACGAATGCGTGAATCCCCTGTAAACACGCGGAACTTCCAAGGCTCTGTCTTTTTATGGTTAGGAGCCCAAGTGCCGGCTTCTAACATAAGGTTAATAGCATCTTCTGATACGTCTTTGTCTTGCATGGCCCCAATCGTCCTTCTGGCTTTAATAATATCTAATACGCTCATGCTTTCTGTCTCCTTTTCTACATTCAATTTATTAGTATAGGTATGTATATATCTTATATATAGAATAATTGAAAATCATTCTCACTGTCAAATGTTTTGCCATCATCCGGGTCGCGATAAATAAATATGCCAATTTTTTAAGCGTGTTTGTTTTTTTAGCAGGTTTTCTTTTAATTATTTGGCA
>DATMFE010000536.1:0-6454 GCA_035556295.1 Ureibacillus sp. | reverse complement strand
ACTTTTAATCGCTTTAGTTGTTGGTTTAATCGTAAGTATTTTCCAAGCAACGACATCGATTCAAGAACAAACATTAGCATTTGTTCCAAAAATCATCGCAGTTTTAGTAGCGATTATCTTTTTTGGACCATGGATGATTTCACAACTGACATCTTATGTATACGATATTTTAAACAATTTAGATCGGTACATTGGGTGACCTAGAATGACTGAAATAATCCCAAATCTATCTGTGTTGCTTTTAATTTTTGTTAGAATTTCTGCATTTTTCGTATCAATCCCTTTATTTTCATATCGAACGATACCACCACAATTGAAAATTGCATTAGCACTCATTCTCTCTTGGATGATGTACTATACCTTTCCGATTGGGGCAATTTCAATTGATGGAAATTACATATTATTGATCTTAAAAGAAGCAATCATTGGATTAATGATTGGGGTTTGTGCTTATATTATTTTTTCGGCTGTACAAATTGCCGGTGGGTTTATCGATTTTGAAATGGGATTTGCTATGGCGAACATCATTGATCCACAAACAGGGGCACAAAGTCCATTGATGGGTCAATTTCTAAATGTTCTTTTAACCTTTGTCCTATTAGCGACGAACGGACATCATCTTATTTTAGATGGAATCTTTTATAGTTATCAATTTTTACCCATGGATCAGGTTTTCCCAAACTTCGGTGATGAAGGTACTGTCGAATTGATCATTAAATTGTTTGCGGCAGTATTTACTATTGCATTTCAAATGTCTGCCCCCATTGTTGCCACATTGTTTTTAGTGACGATTGCATTGGGAATCACAGGGAAAACCGTTCCCCAGTTAAATATTTTTGTTGTTGGATTTCCTATAAAAATTGCAATTGGTTTTATCGTGTTGTTTATAGTAATGGGAGTCATGATTGGAGTAATGAAGTATTTAGTCGAGTTTATGGTTTATGCGATGAGAGATTTAATGATTGTTTTAGGTGGTGCTTAAGGTGAATTTGCTTCTTCCGTTAGACTTACAATACTTTGCTGGAGATAAAACTGAAAAAGCAACACCTAAAAAACGTCAGGATGCTCGTAAAAAAGGACAAGTTGTAAAGAGTCAGGATGTTTCGGCAGCCTTTTTATTATTAGCATTATTTCTTTTACTTTATTTTTGGGCACCTTCCATGCTTGAAAGTATGTTTTCTTTTTTCCATCAGTCTATTGAAAAGAATATGCTGATTGAATCGCTTAACCAAGATACGGTAATGGAGATATATTCGCAATCGTTAATGGAGATGGCAAAGATTGCGTTACCTATTCTTTTAGTAGCAATGGTAATCGGTATCGCCGCTAACTTTTTTCAATTTGGTTTCTTGTTTACAACAGAACAATTGAAATTTGATTTAAAGAAGTTAGACCCAATAAAAGGCATAAAAAAAATCATTTCACTTAGAGCGATTGTCAATTTAATTAAATCATTATTAAAAGTAGCCTTTATTGGGACTGTTACAGCCTTCATTATATGGATGAATTTAGAAGACGTACTTTCTCTTTCTTTACATAATCCTTGGGAAATATTATCGACGGTTGCAAGGTTAACTGGCTTAATGGGAATCGCTGCTGCCATAGTACTTATCCTGATTGGGGTATTGGACTATACATATGAAAAGTTTGACTATGAAAAGAATTTAAAAATGTCTAAACAAGATATTAAAGATGAGTATAAGAATGCAGAAGGTGACCCTAAAATTAAATCAAAAATCAAGCAACGTCAACGTGAGATGGCCATGCGTCGAATGATGCAAGAAATTCCAAATGCTGATGTGGTTATTACAAACCCAACCCATTATGCCATTGCATTAAAATACGATGAAAATAGTATGGAAGCGCCAAAAGTAGTTGCAAAAGGAACAGATTTTGTTGCCCAAAAAATAAAACTAATTGCCAAAGAAAACAATGTGGTAATGGTTGAGAACAGACCACTAGCAAGGGCAATGTATGACAAAGTAGAAATAGGAGATTTTGTACCAGAAGAGTTTTTTAAAGCTGTTGCAGAAGTACTTGCTTATGTATATAGAATTAAACGTAAAATCTAAAAGACTTAGTAGATCAAAGGAGGGAATAAAATGAAATTTCGCGATCTTGGCGTATTAGCAGTAGTAATTTTAATTGTTGCGATGCTTGTTATTCCACTTCCTACTTGGCTGCTAAGTTTTTTAATTATCACTAATATAACACTTTCACTACTCGTTTTACTTACAGCCATGAATATGAAGGAAGCATTGGATTTCGCAATATTCCCATCCATTATTTTATTATTAACGTTATTCCGATTAGGGTTAAGTATTTCAACTACCCGTGCCATTTTAGCAAATGGTGATGCTGGGGATGTTGTTGAAACATTTGGTGACTTCGTTACAGGCGGTAATATTTTAGTCGGTTTAGTTATCTTTATGTTGTTAGTTATTGTGAACTTTATCGTTATTACGAAAGGTTCTGAACGTGTAGCTGAGGTAGCAGCACGCTTCACATTAGATGCGATGCCTGGGAAACAAATGAGTATTGATGCCGATTTAAATGCTGGAATGATTTCAGAAAAAGAAGCTCGAGAACGTCGTGAAAAAGTTTCACGAGAATCAGATTTCTATGGTGCCATGGACGGGGCTACAAAATTCGTAAAAGGGGATGCCATTGCCTCTATTATCATGGTGTTCATCAATCTATTATTCGGTATCATTATTGGGATGACGCAATTAGGTTATGAAATGGCTGACGCAGCATCTCATTTCTCGAAGCTAACAGTAGGGGATGGCTTAGTTGCTCAAATACCAGCATTATTAATTTCAACTGCAACTGGTTTAGTGGTTACTCGTGCAGCATCAGAAGGTAACTTAGGACAAGATATTACGAATCAATTGTTTGCTCAATCTAAGTTATTATATATCGCTGGAGGAACAATCTTTTTACTAGGATTATTTACTCCAATTCCATTTTGGATTACGATTCCGATTGCTGCAGTATTAGGAATTGGTGGCTATCTAATGGATCGTAAGAAAACAGAAAATCCTGAAGAGATTCTTGAAATTGAAGAAGAAGTGGCGACCGATACTATGAAAAGCCCAGAAAATGTTATCAACTTACTCAACGTTGACCCAATTGAATTTGAATTTGGCTATGGCTTGATTCCATTAGTTGATGCAGCACAAGGTGGGGATTTACTTGATCGAGTTGTCATGATTCGTAGACAACTGGCATTGGAACTCGGTCTTGTTATTCCAGTAGTGCGAATACGGGATAATATACAACTTCAACCTAACGAGTATCGTATAAAAATCAAAGGTAATGAGATGGCTAGAGGAGAATTGTTGCTAGATCACTACTTAGCAATGAGTCCTGGGGATGATAATTCAATTGATGGAATTGATACAATTGAACCTTCCTTTGGACTTCCGGCAAAATGGATAACAGAAAAAACAAAAGAAGATGCAGAAATGCTTGGTTATACAGTAGTGGATCCGCCTAGCGTGGTATCAACTCACTTAACTGAAATTATTCGTGCAAATGCTCATGAGTTACTTGGTCGACAAGAAACAAAACAATTAATCGACCATTTACGAGAATCTTATCCAATTTTAGTAGACGAATTAACGCCAAATCCACTATCAATTGGAGAAATTCAAAAAGTATTGGCCAAACTATTAAAAGAAAATGTTTCAGTTCGAAATCTACCTATAATATTTGAGACACTTGCAGACTATTCAAAATTAACGAGTGATCCTGATATTTTGACGGAATATGCAAGACAAGCATTAGCGCGTCAAATCACATCACAATATGGTGCGGGTGAACCTGTATTAAAAGTTATTACAGTCCCTGCAAAACTTGAAAAATTAATCGCTGATAGTATTCAACAGACAGATCACGGGAATTACTTAGCCATGAATCCTCAAGATTCACAAAATGTCTTAGAATCAATTGCACAAGAAGTAGAGCGAGTTTCTTATATGGAGCAATCACCAATTATACTTTGCTCGCCTGCAATTCGAATGTACTTAAGACAATTAACGCAAAACTATTTCCCGCAAATACCGATTCTTTCCTATAATGAATTAGATGCAAACATTGAAATCCAAAGTGTTGGAGTGGTGAATGTAGAATGAAAATGAAAAAATATATAGCTCCTTCCATAGCTGAAGCAATGAAAAGTATTCGTGCAGAATTAGGTGAAGATGCAGTTATCATCAATTCAAAAGTAGTTGAGACGAAAAAACTTTTTGGATTAATTAAACAAAAGCATTTTGAAGTGTTGGCTGGAGTTGACCAAATAGAAACACAGCCTAGAAACGAACATTTACCTGATTTAAATCAAGAACCAATAAAAATTCATTCCACTCCAAAACAACAGGAAACAATCGTAGGTACGAGTGATGAATTAAAGAAAGAATTAGCTGATTTAAAATCGATGGTGAAGTCGATCCAAAGACAATCACATGAATCAAATTATCCTGATCAGTTAGTAGGAATGATTGAGTTTTTAAAACAACAAGAGCTTAATGAAGAGCTCATCACCGAAATTAGTGATGAGCTTTTTGCACATTATCAAAAACAAAATGCTGAAGTTACACAAAAAGAGTTGTGGCAGTTGGTAGAGCACCATCTAAGATTGAAATTAGAAATGCTCCCCTTGGGTGGACTTTCTTATACTAAAAAATTTATCAATGTACTAGGTCCCACAGGAGTTGGTAAAACAACAACAATTGCCAAAATTGCTGCACGATCTGTATTAGAAAAAAAGAAGAAAATAGGGTTTATTACGACAGATACATACAGAATTGCTGCAATTGAACAGCTGAAAACATATGCAAATCTGTTACAAGCTCCAATCGAAATTGTTTACAATTCCAATGACTATAAAAACGCCATTGAGAAAATGTCTAACCTTGATTTAGTGTTTATTGATACAGCAGGACGAAACTATAAAGAAGAAAAATATGTTAATGATCTAAAAGAACTTATTAATTTTGATGAAGAAGTTGAATCCTTCTTGGTTTTATCACTTACGTCAAAAGAAAAAGATATGGAAATCATTATTAAACAATTTAGTGACATCCCAATAGATAAGTTCATATTTACAAAGATTGACGAAACAAATTCTATTGGCACTATGTATAATTTAATGATTAAATATAAGAAAGGACTTGCTTACTATACGGATGGTCAAGAAGTACCAGAAGATATAAAAGAGGCAAATCTCGATAAACTATTAGATCTATTCTTCCAAGGTGAATTTAAATGAGAGATCAAGCAGAAAAATTAAGAATAAAAATGTCGGAGAATCTTGGTACCCTAGGGAGATCCATTGCGGTAGTAAGCGGAAAAGGTGGAGTTGGTAAAAGTAATTTTTCAACTAACTTTGCCCTAATGCTTACAAAGCTTGGGAAGAAAGTAGTCATCCTTGATATGGATATTGGGATGGGAAATGTCAATATCCTAATAGGTAGAAATGCTCAGTATAATTTGAAGGATTACTTGGTTGGGGAAGTATCATTATCTGATGTCATCCTTGATGGACCAAATAATTTGAAGTACATATCTGGTGGTTCAGGCTTATCCTCTGTCATCCAATGGTCACCAAAAATGTTCGAATATTTAATCAATGCATTTGAAACATTGCAAAGAAATTTTGATTACATTTTATTTGATATGGGAGCCGGAGCTACGAATTGGTCTCTTGATTTATTAACTTCAATAGAAGAAATTATTGTAATTTCGACTACAGAGCCTACTTCCGTAACAGATGCTTATTCAATGATGAAATATATTCATTTAAGAGATCAAACAAAAAAATTCTATTTAGTCGTAAATCGTGCGTTTTCTACGGAAGAAGGAAAAGATACGGGTGCACGCTTAAAAAATACAATGATGAAATTTTTAGAAAAAGAGATATTCCTATTAGGATCATTACCGGAAGATCCTTCTGTTAGAAGAGCGGTCATTGACCAAGTACCTTTTTCCATTTCATTTCCAGATGCAGCTATATCAAAAACGTTACAATCAATCGTCGTTCGGTTTATGAACTATGAAATCGAAGAAGTTTACGCTCCAAATCAATCTAATTCCTTCTTGAAGAAGCTCAAGAATATTTTTTCGAAAGGACGTGGTTAATAATGAGCTTTTTGAATAAAAGCAAATTATTAATCGTTGATGACTCTGCATTCATGAGAAAGTTAATTTCAGACTTTTTTCATGATCATCCGAGTATTGAAGTGATTGGGACAGCCCGTAACGGGAAAGATGCGATTAAAAAAATACAACAATTACAACCAGATGTAGTCACGATGGATGTTGAAATGCCTGAAATGAACGGACTTGAAGCGTTGAAGGAAATTATGGAATTATGTCCAGTTCCAGTAATTATGCTATCAAGTGAAACCCAAAATGGTGCAGAAACAACATTAACAGCAATGGAAAATGGTGC
>DATMFE010000535.1:0-2349 GCA_035556295.1 Ureibacillus sp. | reverse complement strand
GAATCCTAGATCAATAGCACTTGAGTTAGCACCGCCAGCTACTAATAAAATTCCATCCCTAGGCACAACTACTTTATGAAAATCTACATCATACAATGGAAGTAATTGACCAATCATTGGTTTTTCATAGGAAGTAGCGTCAGCAGAAACAAAATCATTGTTGGGCTCCAACTCAAGCAAATAATCTTGACTACTAGTAATACCGCTACTTTTAGCGCCAAATTTATGAAAACTTTTTGCTGAATATGACGGAGAACCTTTTACTTCCTTTTGAAGTTGATTTAACGCATGAGAATCAATGATACCTTTTTGAAGTGGCTTTTCAACCTGACGTTCAATGAATTTCTTTGAAAAATCATACTTGTTTCCTTCTGCCTTAACAGTACCAATAGATGAACTTGAAACTAATAACCCGACAGCAACCAACGATAACAACCCTTTATTACGCACGAAATCCCTCCGGCAATTCATTATAAAGAACACTTAACTATACCTATACTACTACATACCTCCCAGCAAGACCATTAGATTCGATAGGCATTTTTCTACAAAAAAATAACCACCGGTACCGTAAAATAATATAATCACACAGGACTTTACTAGCAGAAAATCCCAATCAGACAGGAATAGAGAACTCAACTTAACCCCATAATAACTAATCTAGTAAATCCAACTCTAGTAATAATGTCGATAGGTGTCTTCTTTGAAGGGATTATGTTATGTAAATTAACTAGAATAATTCCGAATTTTTTGTTAAGTTAAAACTATCCATTACTAACAGGGGGGAATGAAGTGACAAAAGCATCGATCATAATTGGGATTATTTTAGCAGTTTTAATAGGCGTAAAATACGGAGGATTTAATTTCAGCGACAATAAGGCCGCATCTGAAAAAAAACAAGAGAAGGTAGAAGCGAAAGCTGTTCAAGATAATGTCAAAAAAGAGAAGGAAAAGGAGAAAAAGAAAGCAGACAAGCAGCAGACAGCTAAAATTGGCGGAGTTCAATATGATATTGGGATTGATGGCAGTAGTTCACAAGAAGCGGTGATCGAAGTGATGCACAAAATGACACATCAAAAAGTGAAAGCAAAAGAAAAATGGGGGGCTATTCCGATGATTCCCGATACGATTAACCAAGTTTATACCATTGTGGAGAACAGTGAATTCGCGCAAAAAGCTGATTTACTAGCCATTTTAGGTAATTGGAAAAAGGGCATTTTTTCTGAAATAGATGATGACCACAACTACTTCTGGACCTACCAAGGTGGGACAGTCGGCAAAGCTTATGGAATCATGAGCCAGTCAGAAGAAGAAACGTTCATCCGGAATAACTTTAAAGAAGAAGATCTTGTAAGTGAAGCAAGCTCCCAATAATAATGGGGGCTGTTATTTTGCCTCTTATTCCTACCGGTGTATCTTTTGGTAGACTAAGTAGATATTAAATGGGGAGTTAATTCCCCTCTCCTACCTAAAAAACTTGCTCCTTTTCAACAAAAAAAGAACCACAGGGTCCTTTATTAATAGATATTCTTACTTGGTTTACCACATCTGATGCATTTACTAGTGTAATAACTGTACTTATGTCGTCTGCGAAAGAGACACAGAATGAATTTAAAACTCAAATAGAACCACTCCTTCTGAATGTTAAATCAGGCTGTCCAGCCATCATAGTTCCATCTTTGATCAGTGACTTAGCATCTCTACTTTTCAAGAGGTTTGCCTTTCACAGGTGGAATAATTATCTAATTTAATATTAGCACTCTTATAGTATTTTCAGAAGACTAACATTTCGACTGCAATCGACAAAATTATTAGAAATATTAGTCTTTTCACAGATCAAATACCACAAGTATGGTCTTCAAAAAAATCCCACTTGAGCATTCCGAATTCGGGCATTATCGCGACCCAATACGGGGTGGAGAAATAGCCGCACAAGATGTTCCACTAAAGGATAAGACGGTCATATATATTAACATAGGCTTAGTTAAAGATGGGATGTCTACTGCGATCCCTTTCTTATTGACCATCAAAGCAGATCAATAAAATAACGAATATCCCTCACACAGGTGGAGGGACATTCGTTATTTTTGCTTTGCAATCTCAGCTCTATTAGGAGCAAGTGGCGGCTGTTCTAACCATTTATTCTGTACCATAAGATTAAACCATTTCTTGGTGCCCGTTAGATTGCCAAGAATAAAGCTTTCGTAGGTTGTAACAAGGTCTGTTCGCATAGAAGAGGCTAACCCTGCCCCGTAATAGTTTTGTGCTGCTTGGAAGAAGAAGCCTACATGATACAACATTAATTTATCAGAAAAAGGAGAGACTGTTGATGTCGTTACCTCTGTTTCC
>DATMFE010000534.1:0-12983 GCA_035556295.1 Ureibacillus sp. | reverse complement strand
TTGAAGAAGGACAAAGAAGGCGAGTATAAAATTGTTTCCGATGAAAATCTGATGGAAGCAGTAATGGCAAACGCAGGAACAATTGATGAGATGTTTGGTGAAGAATAATAAGTATAAGAAACAGCTGTTGTTGGTACTGATCGTACTGACTTCAGCTGTTTTTGTTTGGCTTTGTTAGAGGATGTTGTTGATTTTTAGCGAAAATGGGTTTTACACAATATTTTATGAGTTAATTAGATTTACAATAATATAAAGAAACGGAATCGTAATGATACATAATAATGTAGTTAATAACACGCCTAATGATGCAAAATAAGTGTCCGCTCCATATTTTTGTGAATAAAGAGAAATTGTAGGGGCAGATGGCATGCCTGAAACTAGAACGGCAATAACAAGTAATGGAAACGGTACATATACAGCAGTAAAAGGAAGCAATAGTAAGGGGATGAAGAGAAGTTTAGTCAATGCCATTTTCCACAAATAGCTGTTTTTCATCAATAAAAAAAAGTCTTTATATTTTATGTTTGCTAGTAAACTTCCTATCATCATCATGGAAAGCGGAACCGTCATTTTACCAACACTTTCTAGACCTTTAGAAACCATATCAGGCCAACTTATAGGGAGTAAAAAAATGATTAGTCCTATTAATGTGGAAAGAAACCCCGGATTTAAAAAAATGTTTTTCCAGCTAAGTGTTTCCTCGTTTTTATTAAACAGATATATTCCATACGTCCAGATGAGAATTAAATAACATAAATTGAACATTGTTAAATAAACAATTCCTTGTTCACCTAAAAGAGTAAAGCATACAGCATACCCAATAAATCCTTGGTTGCCAAAAATAATTAGACCTTCGTACACACTTTTTTGTTTTTCAGGGAGTCGGGAGCGCCTTCTCATCCACATAGCTAAAAAAATGGATATTCCAAGTATATAAATAGACATTGAGATAAGCCACAAGAATTCTTTTATTATAGTAACTGAAAATGGAATATCTAATGAAAATAAAATGAGAGCGGGCAAAGTAATATATAGAACTAGTTGTGTTAGTACATCATTAGTGTTTTCATTTAGGATTCCGGTTTTTCTTACGATAAATCCCAATATGGCAATACTATAAAGGACTAACATTTCTTGCACAAATTCCCCTGTTGAATACATGATGATTGCCCCCTTTGTGCATTATATGGGCTACATATCTAGATGGTTATTAACTGTCTGTATTTCATAAATGGTTTCCTTGGTTTTAGCAGATGGTGAAAAGACGAAGAGAGTAAGAGTAGCATAGAAATGGCAAGAACGGATAAATGAAATAATAAGTAATAAGAACTAAGGTTATCATTATAATTCTTTTGTACGAAATAGGAAGGTATTCCTATTTCGAATGAGAATACATGGTGATACTTTTTCTTTCTACAATAGTGGAAAATAAATGTAGAGATAAACAATAGGGGGAATATCATCAGTACTCTCCTTTTTATAGAAAATTGAGACTTACAATTTAAAAGGGTGATTAAAAATGCAAAAAGGCCATTTTTTAGAAGTAAATCCTGCTACTGAACGAATTACTGGATATAACAATGGAGAGCTAATTGGAAACAATTATTCGCAAATAATAACTAGAAAGGAATTTCAAGCAGCGCAAAAGTTTTTTCAACAGGCTGTTGCTAGAGAAACAGTTCGTTACGAATCGGTTATATAGAATTTTGGAAGTAACTAGAGAACCTATGTTTATAAAAGGACATGAAATACACATTACTACAAGTATTGGTGCCTCACTTTATCCAACATATGCTACTAATGTGGAGCATCTATATAAAAAGGCTGATTTGAACCTTTATAAATCAAAAGATTGTGGATGAAATGTATTTTCCTTATAAGAATAAAATTTTCAATTCAACCAATTAAAGGAGGTTATAGCATGGCGAAATTTCCATTCTTACCACAAATGAAAAAAAGTTCAAATGATAAAGATTATTTTCCTTCTTTTGAGAGTCAGAAGATGCTTAATAGTATGATATTTACAAGATTATTCGATAATCATCCTGATGCCGTATTTACAATAGATATAAATACAAAAATCATACACCACAATAAATCGGTGAATACGATATTGGGTTATACAGATCAAAATATAACCTATGATTTTGAAAGGTATTTTTTAAAAGGAGATATTGTCAAGGAACATTTTGAGTTGTCCTTAAAAGGTAAATCTCAAAATTTCCAGGCAGTTGTCGCTCATAAAAATGGAAGCCGTATTCATGTTGATATCACCTATATTCCATTAATGAATAATGATATGCAAGTGATTGCGGTATATGGAATTGCTAAGGATATTATAGCGTATGTCGAGCGTGAAGAGGAAATAAACAAGATAAAAAATAGTCTTGAACTAGCTCAGCAGGTTGGGAAGATTGGTAGCTGGGATTACGACATTATTAGAGATGAAGTCTATTGGTCTAAGCAATTCTTTGCACTTACTGGTAGGGAAGAATCGGAAGAATATGTTCCAAGCATAGAGGAAGGGTTACAGTATGTTCATCCTGAAGATCGTAACAGGTATAGAAGGATACTAAAGCAAGCAATGAAAAACCATGAAGGCTATAGCCTTGAATATAGAATTATTCGTAGAGATAAGACGTTCATTTATGTTTCTGAACAAGTTGAAATGATTTTGGACGAAAAAGCAAATCCAATTCGTTTAATTGGAATTACTCAAGACATCACTAAAAGGAAAATGGCTGAAAAGAAGCTTCATGAAAGTGAACAAAGATTTGAACATATTTACAACAATTTATCAGTAGGGATACGCTCTTTCGATGTTCAAAGACAAGAAATCATTATGATATCACTAGGAATAGAAGCTGTAACAGGATATCCTCCAGTATTCTTCTATGAAAAAGAGGCCTGGGACACGATTATTCACCCGGATGATCGAAATATGTATTTTACTGAATATTCTAAGTTAGTTGGTGGGGAACATTTCAACCTTCAATATCGAATTATTCATAAAAATGGTGAAATCATTTGGGTTCAAGATAAAACTCTTCCTGTATTAGACGATGAAGGTAATCTTATTAGAATTGATGGGATTGTTTCAAATATTTCAGAGCAAAAAGAATATGAAAGACAAATTACACATTTAGCTTATCATGACAGTTTAACAGATTTACCTAATCATCAATTGTTTGATTGCAAAATTGAATCTTTAATTGAACTAGCCAAAGAAAAAAATGAAACTTTTTCAATTATGTATTTGGATTTAGATCGTTTTAGAAATATTAACAATACACTTGGCCACGTCATTGGAGATAAACTACTGCAGCAATGTAGCCAAAGGATTTATTTGCTATTAAATGAAAATTCTTTATTCTCCAGAATTGGTGGAGATGAATTTGGAATTGTCTTATGGAATTATGAACAATCGGATTATCCTGAATCACTAGCTAAAATGATCATTGATAGTTTAAATAAACCTTTTATTATTGAAGATTATGAATTATCGATTACAGCAAGTATTGGAATTAGCAGTTATTCTTCTAAAGGAACAACAGTTGAGGAACTTACTAAGAAGGCGGATGTAGCCTTGTATCGGGCAAAGACAAGTGGGAAAAATAATTATCAAATTTATTCCTCGACATTAAACATTCCTTCATTCAAACAATATAATCTTGAAAGAGATTTACGCAAGTCGATTGAAAATAACCAATTACTCATTCATTTTCAACCAAGAGTAGAAACGTTAACTGGAAGAATTGTTAGTGCCGAAGCATTAGTTCGCTGGGAGCATCCGGTGTGGGGCTTGGTTTCTCCTAATGAATTTATTCCACTTGCAGAAGAAAGTGGTTTTATCAATAGTATTGGTGATTGGGTATTCAAGCAAGTTTGTCAGTATATTTCTAATTGGAAGCGAGAAAAACTGCCAGTTGTACCTATATCAATTAATATCTCCACTCAAAGATTTTTAAGAAATGATTGGATACCTATCCTTCTTACTACCTTAAAAGAAACTAATGTCGATCCTGCATTGATTGAATTTGAAATTACAGAAACGACATTAATTGAACATGAGAAGGTAGTTGAATCAGCTATTCAATTTCTTAAGGAACAGGGGATTAAAATTGCTTTAGATGATTTCGGAACAGGCTATTCCTCTTTATCACATATAAAGAATTTTTCGATCGATACGATTAAAATTGACCAGTCATTTATTAGTCAAATAAGTAAAACACCGAATGTAGAAATTATTATTAAATCTTTAATTTTTATGGCAAAGGGTCTAAACATGAACGTTGTTGCTGAAGGTGTGGAATTAATTGAGCAATTAGAATTTTTGAAACAGCAAGAGTGTCAGGAGATTCAAGGATATATCTTTAGTAAACCTGTTTCAGAAAAAATGTTTCAATCCTTATTAAAAAAGAGGATAATACAACCTATTTGTAGCAGTGAAAAAACAGAAATACAAAATAGGAGAACTTACTATAGAATTAATTTACTATCCCCATTAAGTTCTTTTATGACATTAGTTTCTATACAAGGAAAACAAGTTAACTTAGGGAAAACAGAAGTATTAATCGAGGATATTGGACCAGGAGGACTTAGATTTCTCTCTACCATCCAGATGCCTGTACGTTCAGATCTTATCCTGCAATTCGAAACGACCATAATGGGGAGAAAAGTAACATTACATGGACATATTGTATGGAAGGATGAATTAAAGGATATGTTTCAATATGGACTTCAATTTTTGATTAATGAAACTGAAAGAGAGGGCCTTATTAAAATCTTAAATAATTTTTCACAACAATTAAAAAACAACCCATTTGTTTTAGATTGCAGTTTTATTCAAGACGAAAAAATTAGTTATCTAAAAAATTTGAATCTTGCTAAATAAGGATAACAAAATGAGAAAAACATTGCTTATTGCTAGTGACTCTTTGTTTATGAGAACCTGTTTGAAGAATAGGGTAGATATAACAGTATGTTTCAAGTAATCATAGAAGTTAAAAGGAATAGGGCCATTCTTATGTCGTTTTAATAATCGAGTACATATAATGAATGATTTCTAAAAAAATGCATGATATTCCCAAATGCAAACTCTTCCATGTTTACAATAGTATGCTATTCTATAATAAAATAATATGTGTTTATTAAGAATGGAGAGTATATGTATTGAAAAACGAGGGGAAAATTAATATTCTCTTAGTCGATGACCGACCCGAGAATCTATTAACTTTAGAAGCTATCCTTGAGAAAGATGACTATCACTTAATGAAAGCTTCCTCAGGGGAAGAAGCGCTTAAATATTTAATGAAATATGATTTTGCAGCTATTTTATTAGATGTGCAAATGCCAGGAATGGATGGTTTTGGGACAGCTAAAATCATTAAAGCTCGTGAAAAAACAAAAAATATTCCAATATTATTTATTACAGCCAATAATATGGATACAGAGCATATTTTCATGGGCTATTCTGTAGGAGCCATTGACTATATCCTTAAGCCATTTAATCCGATTATTTTAAAAGCAAAGGTTGAAGGGTTTGTTGAGATTTATAGGATGAAGCAAAAACTTATTCAACAAGCTGATGCACTTGCTGAAAGGAACAGCGTAATAGAGTATATGGCCTTTCATGATGGGTTAACAGATTTACCTAATAGAAGAATGCTTAAAGATCAATTGCTTTTAAAACTAGACCAAGCAAAGAAAATGAAACAGACGCTTGGCATTATGTACTTAGATTTAGATCGATTCAAATATATAAATGATTCGCTTGGGCATATTGTAGGGGATAAACTGTTGCAGGAAGTTGCGCGAAGGCTTTCATCTAGTGTGAGAGAAGGAGACTTTGTAGCACGAGTAGGCGGAGATGAATTTAATATTATGCTGCCAGAAACGGACAGAGAGAATGCGCTAGAGGTAGCTGAGCATATATTGAATTCATTTAAACAGCCTTTTTTTATTGATAACTATGAATTATTTATTACAACGTGCATTGGATTAAGTATATTTCCTTACGACGGGGAAGATTCAGTTTCTCTATTAAGGAATGCTGATGCAGCCTTATATCGTGCTAAAGAGCAAGGGAAAAATAAATATAAGGTATTTCACTCAGGGATGAATATCCAATCGTATCGCACATTTCTGATGCAGAATGACTTGCGTAAAGCAAGTGAAAGAGGGGAGTTTACACTCGTTTATCAGCCTAGAGTAGATATTGAATCTGGAAAAATAACTAGTGCAGAGGCTTTATTACGATGGAATCACCCTAGTTGGGGGACAATATCTCCGGTTGAATTTATTCCAATAGCTGAAGAAATTAGTTTAATTGTTGAGATTGGTGAATGGGTATTAAGAGAAGTTTGTGAACAAATAAATTCTTGGAAAGAGAAGGGGATTTCACCGGTTAGGATAGCAATCAATTTTTCGGCCCAGCAATTTTCACAAAAACATTTAATTAAGCATATTCAACAGATTCTAACTGAAACGGAGGTAAATCCGGAACTGTTAGAGATAGAAATAACCGAGTCAGCTATTTTAGGAAATGAGGACATCATATTACAAACTCTGCAACGGCTAAAAAAAATGGGTATCAGGATTAGTCTTGATGATTTTGGAACGGGATACTCTTCTCTAAATTATTTAAGGCGTTTTCCAATAGATACGATAAAAATTGATAAATCCTTTATTCAGGATATTTCCGAAAATAAAAATGAAAGTAAAGCCATTGTAGAATCGATTACAAATTTAGCGAAGAAGCTTAATATGTCAATCATAGCAGAAGGGGTTGAGACAGAGGAACAATTAGACGTATTAAAAGAGTATGATTGTCAAGAATTTCAGGGATATTTATGTAGCCCTCCTATATTACCAAAAGATTTCGAGCAATTCTTATCTAATGTAAGTGAAAACTTATTAGTAAGTAAAAACTCGGTTGTAAAGGAATCTCAACCATCTATTAATATTAACTCAATGAACCTCTATCAAAGTGAGGAGAAAAATCTTAAACAAGAAATCCTTGAAGCGGCGATCAACCAAACAAAAGAGTTATATTTCCTTTCTTCAAGAGAAATGGATGTCTTTAAATTAATTATTAGTGGTCTAAGCAATAAGGAAATCTCTGAACAATTGTTTATCAGTGAACACACTGTTAAAAATCATATTACACGTATCCTTCAAAAATTAAATGTGACGGATCGAGTACAAGCAATAGCTATGGTCTATAAAACATGTATTAATGAGGGAGAAAAGTTCTTTGTTTAATTTAGGGATAGCATGAAATATAGATACAGAAATAAATCTTCTAGAAGGGAGCTCACTGGTGAAAATAAGAACAAAGCTATTACTGGCACTCAGCACATTACCAATTCTTCTGTTCATTCTCATTGGAACTGGTTGGATTCAAATGACTCATCTCCAGAATACCAGTAATTCACTAAGAACAAATTATGATGTATCGATGCTAGCTACACAAATTCATACAGATATTAAAAGTGAAGGTATCCGACTAAGGAATCTAGTGATTTTTACAGATAAAGATGTAATACAGAAAGAACTAACTGCTTTACAATCAGAGAGTGAAAAAGTAGAGAAAAATATAAGTCTCTTAGAGTCAAAAGCAGTTACTTCGGAACAAAAGGAATTGATTGCAACTTTAAGAAATACAAATAATGATTTTGATGTTTATAAAGATCAAGTCATTACATTTGTTTCCGAGGGTGAAAAAAAAGAAGCCCTAAATTTAATTGATGAGAGCTCAGCTTCCATGCATCAAGAATTTTTTGAAGTTATTTCGAATATAACAGCTACGTTTGATTTGAATTTGGAGTCATCGTTAAACACGATGATAAAAGATTTTCAGCGCGAAATCATACTTGGTGGAGTCATATTAGCAGTTGGAATCATTCTTATTATGGGTATTTTGTTTAAAAATATTTGGACACTTTCGACTAGACTAAAATCGGTGTCTGCTGCTATGAGTCATGTAGCAAATGGAAGTAAAGACTTGAGCACTAAGGTTGAAGTAATATCAAATGATGAAATCGATGATGTGGCAAAATCATTTAATCGAATGGCTGAATCTTTAGAAGAACAAATGAAAAAGGAACAAGAACTGACTTGGACAAAAGGAAACATCGCTGAGATTACGATGAGCTTGAGCGGCACACATGATTTAGCAACTTTAGGGCGTACATTTCTTTCTAAGGTTGTCCCATTGGTAGAATCGAGTCACGCTGTTTTTTATGTAAAAGATCTGGATGAACAGGAAGATGAACCGACTTATAGGCTAATTTCATCCTATGCTTTTAAGGAAAGGAAACATATTACGAACACGATTCGTTTAGGTGAAGGGCTAATTGGACAAGCAATCCTCGAGAAATCACCGATTATTCTTACAGATGTTCCTTCACATTATGTTCGAGTGACATCTGGGCTAGGAGAAACTGCTCCTTTGAATCTATATGTATTGCCTATCAGTTTTGAAGACGAGGTAAAAGCTGTTTTAGAAATTGCTTCATTCAAACCTTATAGTAAAATACAACAAGACTTTTTAGAAGAGTTGATGAATGGTTTAGGAATTATCCTTGAAAGTGTGATGAGCAGAATCCAATTAGCAAAATTATTAGAAGAATCTCAAACGTTAATGGAGGAAATTCAAGCACAGTCTGAGGAACTGCAAAGTCAGCAAGAGGAACTAAGGGCAACAAATGAGGAACTTGAGGAACAAACACAAGCTCTTCTTCAATCTGAGGGAAAATTACAAAGTCAACAAGAAGAGCTAGAACAAACGAACCTAGATTTAGAAGAGAAGGCCAAAACGTTAGAAGAACAAAACAAGAAGTTCGAGCGTACAAATAGAGAGGTCGAAAAAGCGAGAGCTGAACTTGAAGTAAAAGCAGAACAACTTGCATTAAGCTCGAAATATAAATCTGAATTTCTTGCCAATATGTCTCACGAGCTGCGTACTCCTTTAAATAGTTTATTAATTTTATCAAAGCTATTATCTGATAATCCGGATGGAAATCTTAGCCCTAAACAAGTGGAGTATTCAAAAACCATTTATGCTTCGGGTAATGACTTATTAGTGCTTATAAATGATATTCTAGATTTAGCAAAAATTGAGTCTGGGAAAATGAATGTAAACCCAAGCCCAATTATGTTTACAGATATGGCAGAGTTTGTTGAGAATAACTTTAGACCAATTGCGGACGCAAAAAATTTAAAGTTTAATATTTTGTTAGACGAAGAATTACCACGCTTTATATATAGTGATGAAGTTCGATTGCAACAAGTATTGAAAAATTTGTTATCAAATGCGTTTAAGTTTACTAGCCAAGGTGAAGTAACACTAGAAATTAGTGTCCATTCGAAATCTAGTAAACAAATCATCATAGGATTTTCTGTTAGTGATACTGGGATAGGAATTTCAAAGGAGAAGCAAGAGTCAATTTTTGAAGCTTTTCAACAAGCTGACGGAACAACGAGTCGAAAATATGGTGGAACAGGATTAGGATTATCGATTAGCAGAGAAATTGCTACTCTTTTAGGCGGGGAAATCGCTGTTGAAAGTACAGAAGGGAAAGGAAGTACATTTACGTTCTATATAGGTGACTATGAAAAAGAAAATGAGAACATTGTAGTTGCTGAAGGTGAAGTTGAAGTTGCTGTTTCAAAGGAAACAACAACAAACATTCTAGAAAATACTGGAATCTCGCATGTGGAACCAGAACAGGATACAGCAGAAAGCAGTCACATTAAGAGACTATTGATTGTAGATGATGATATGAGACAACGCAATAGCTTAATGGAACTAATCAGCGATATGGATTTCATTATTAAAGCGGTTTCTACAGGACGGGATGCGATTGAAGAATTAAAGGTAAATCACTTTGATTGTATGATCCTTGATTTAGGTTTATCAGATACAAGCGGTTTTGATTTATTGGAAAAAGTTAAAGAAAATAATGAAGTGAAAGTGTTCATATATACAGGACGTGACTTATCGTCAAAAGAGGAAATTCAATTAAATAAGTATGCGCATACAATCATTATCAAAAATGAACATTCTCCGCAACGATTGAAAGCAGAACTTGAATTATTCCTAGAAGAATGCAGCAATCAGATGGAACTTAGCAATCATTCAAGTTGTTCAGAAAGAACTATGACGTCTGGTCTTACTGGGAAAAAAGTTCTCCTTGTCGATGACGATGTTCGCAATGTGTTTGCTTTATCTACTATACTTGAACTTAATGGGATGGAGGTTATCTTTGCTGAAAATGGATTTGAAAGCCTTGAAGTATTAGATAACAGTACAGATATTGATTTAGTGTTAATGGATATTATGATGCCTAAAATGGATGGATATGAAGCGATCGGTAAAATACGAGAAAATCCTCTATTCGCAAACCTGCCTATCATTGCACTAACCGCAAAGGCGATGAAGGAAGATCGAGAGAAATGCCTGGCCGTAGGTGCATCAGATTATATTGTGAAGCCGATTGAGCCCGAGCAGCTTATCTCTTTAATAAAGGTTTGGGTATATTAAATAAGAAGGGGATCTCTAAGCGAATGAACGAGTCAATGAATCCAAGTATAAATTCACAACAAAGTGCTCCTACCCCTGATAGTGATTTAGAGAGAATTGAAATTGAATTGTTATTAAAGGGTGTATATGACTGGTGTGGGTACGACTTTCGAAATTATGCTTACAGTTCCATTAAAAGGAGAATATGGTATAGAGTTTATGAGGAGAAATTAACGAGCATCACAGCGCTTCTTGAAAAGATTCTGCATGACCCTGCATGTTTACAAAGATTGATAGCCAGCTTTTCAATAAACGTAACTGAAATGTTTCGTAATCCTTTATTTTTCTTGAATTTTAGGGAAAAGGTTGTGCCATTGTTGCATACGTACCCTTCGATTCGAATATGGCATGCAGGATGTTCAACGGGTGAAGAAGTATATTCTATGGCCATATTACTTTATGAATCAGGTCTATATGAAAAAACTAAAATATATGCAACTGATATGAATACGAATGTATTGCATACCGCCAAAAGCGGTGTATTTCCATTAAAGAGTATGAAAAAATATACGAATAATTATTTGCAGGCGGGAGGAGAGAGGGCATTTTCGGATTATTATACAGTTACGAAAAAGGGGGTTAAGTTTCATCCATTTTTAACAAAAAATATAGTCTTTGCCCAGCATAATCTTGTAACAGATCGTTCTTTTAATGAGTTCCATGTTATTTTATGTAGAAATGTATTAATTTATTTTAATAAACCATTACAAAAAAAAGTACATGAACTTTTCTATGAAAGCTTAGGGATGTTTGGCATTCTGGGCCTCGGCGATAAAGAAAGCATTTATTATACAGACATGACCAATTGTTATGAAGAAATAAGTGGCAATTATAAGCTGTATAAGAAAATTAAGTGAATGATATAATCTAGGTGGAAAAAAGAATATTCAGTTAAACTAGAGTGATTTTACCAGCTAAGATTTCTTGCCAGGTCGGAGGAATCTAGTTAAACAAAAGCCCAAATCCTTTTTTTATTTGAGATTTGGGCTTTTTTTTTATGGTTCTGTTATATGTGATAGAATGCTGGTGATTTTATTGTTTCAAATGAAATTCCAGTATTTTATTTGAAATATTGTAATAATAGGGGATTTATATATGGTAAAATATTATTAATAATTTTTATACTAGGAGCATTATAAATGTATGCGATTCTTATCAATGTCTTATTTCTATTAGTTGTGTTACTTATTACACAACACATTCTAGAAATTTACACAAAGAAACTAACAAGAAAATTAATAAAAATCTATTCGTTTCTTGCGGGTTTGATATCCATCTTTTTTTGTATGACTTTTCCGTTTTCTGTGAACGAAGGATTTATCGTTGATATCCGCATAGTTCCTTTTATTATGGCGAGCTTGTATGGAGGGCCTTTAGTAAGTGTTGGATTATATGTGTTTATAGTTCTGTATCGATTTGTTATAGGTGTAGACTTTGGTTTTTGGGGTACTATTTTGAATTATAGTGTCATACCGCTGATTACTTTTATTTGTTTTAAAAGATTTATAAAATCGGAAACCACTCATAAATTACTGATTTCTTTAAGTGTTATTATTTTTCACTTATCATTAAGTTACTTTATTTATAGTAATATATTTGTTTCACATACGCCATTAAACATAACTTTACTAGGAAATCTTATTAAAATTATATGTATTATACTTTGTGTTTTTACTCTCGAAAGAATAAGACTGAATTACCAAATTCGAAATAAAATAGTAGATATTGAAAAGATGGAAATCCTAAGTCACTTAAGTGCATCCATATCACATGAGATTAGAAATGGTTTAACTGGTGCGAAAGGATTTATGCAGCTTTTGAAGGAGAATGAAAGCGATCTCCAAAAGAAAAAATATATTGGAATTGCATTAGATGAGTTAGAAAGGTCGGAAATTATTATTCGTGATTTTCTTACTTTCGCTAAACCTGCTCCTGAAAAAATAGAAAAAATAAACATGGAACATTTTTTGAATTATATAATTGAATTGGTTAGTCCTATTTCCAATATGAACTCTATAAAAGTTAAAAAGAGCCTCTCCCCTTTTTGGATTATAGGCGATAGAAGAATCATCCAGCAGGCATTTTTAAATATTTTTAAAAATGCTATTGAGGCTATGCCTAATGGTGGGCAATTAGTAATATCTATGAACTCCCATAAAAATATGTATGAGATTTCTATTGAAGATACAGGAGTCGGAATGGATCGTGAACAAATTGAGAGATTAGGAAAACCGTACTTTACTACAAAAGGTCAAAAGGGAACAGGACTTGGAATGATGGTTGCTTATCGTGTAATTGAGGAGTTAAATGGGAAAATCAAAGTAACTAGTCAAATAGGAAAAGGTACAACATTTACTATATATTTACCACGTTCATTTCATAATGGTGAAAACGTTAT
>DATMFE010000533.1:0-2617 GCA_035556295.1 Ureibacillus sp. | reverse complement strand
TTCTTCACGTATGGCAAGCTCTTTAAATTCCCAAAATGACAGGTGTGCAAATGCGGTAATAGCAACATACATCTGTGTGACTCTATCAAACTGCCAAGTAATGAGCGGTTCTGTCGCACTTAGTAGTTGTCTAGCTTCTAGATCAAGGTGAATAGATAACAAATACCGACAGTAAACAAGTTTTGATAGAATAACTGCCTCAGATAGAAAAGAATTATTGTGTTGAAATGAAATGATCTTTTCAATTTCTAATTCTGCCACTTCTTCGTTACTTAGTAGTCTTTCGTATATATCTTCTAAAAATTGAATATGCTCATGTTCTTTAGCTTCTTGCTCTTTTAAATCTAATCCAAGTCTTGCTAGTAACTGTTCATAAATCTGTTGCTCTGCTATGACAACGCCATTTTCAATTCTGCTTAAATAAGAGGAGGTACATATACCAACTGCAAGGTCATCTTGCTTTAACTGTTGATCTAAACGATGAAATTTAATTAACTTCCCCCAATAATGTTCTTTGGATTGCATGTAAATCACCCCTAGAAGTAGTTTACCAAAATTTATAGTTTGAATATTGCGAATGTGATGTGTAACTATAAATATTAATTCATTATTAAGAATTGAATTGTGTAAGTCATATGGCGAATGAATAGTGAAAGAGGATTTAATCACCCGTAATAGAATGTTAATAGTAAATAGATTGTTAAATTTATTTCAGGAATAAGTGGTATATATGTTAACTATCCGACAAATAAATCAAGAGAATTATCCAGAGGGTAAGAAAATAACATATCAATACATATCGGAAAAATATTATAAAGTACAAATTGAGAAGAAAGAGACTGGTTGGAACTTTTCCTTACAGGAAGAAAGGTTTAAAACACCTTTTATAAAAGACTTAGAAGAAGAAGTCTTCGAGCCGTATAAGGAAGGTTCAGAAGTATATGTTGCTGTAGTTGATGGCGTAGAGGCTGCAATTATGGTGATTCAAGAAATGAAATGGAATAACACTTTATTAATTCATGATTTGTATGTAAAGCAAGAGTATAAAGGGAATGGTATTGGTACTAGATTAATTGAGGTTGCTAAGAAGAGGGGAGAAGAACTAGCAGCAAGACTTATCGCATTAGAAACACAAACATCTAATTATCCAGCGATCCAATTCTACTTGAAAAATGGATTTGAATTTACTGGATTTAATACAATGTCTTACTCAAATGATGATGTGAAGAATAATGAAGTGCGCCTTGAAATGGGACTGGTTTTAAAAGATGGCTAAAGCCTAGTTGTATCCATAATATTATATAATTTACCGCAGTTCTAAAAAAAACACCTACCGTACAATATTGTACAGAAGGTGTTTTATTTGTAGGAAAGAGAAGTAGCTACTCCCCCAGTGCTTTTGCACGAATGATAAATGATTTATTTACAACACTCTCTAGTGAGAACGAGTTTCCCATCCCGTCGGTAACATCGATAACAATTTGAAGATGCTGCCAATAGGAAAAGTTTGATGTATGCATATAGTAGGGTACACCTTCCACTTCTCCAATGCGTTCATCCCGGCTACCAAGATAGAAGTCGCCCTTTGTCATACAGATAGGTGACGTTCCATCACAGCAACCTTCAGAATGAACGAAAATCAATTCACCGTGCTCAGCTTGCAACTCTTGAATCAGTTTTGTAGCTGCTTCTGTTGCAATAACCTTTTCCATATTAGAAGAAGCCCATTGATCCTTTGTTGTAACCAACTAGGATACATTTTGTTTGTTGGTAGTGTGAAAGCATCATTAAGTGGTTTTCACGACCGATACCTGATTGTTTGTAACCACCGAATGCTGCGTGAGCAGGGTATTGGTGGTAAGTGTTTGTCCAAACACGACCAGCTTGAACTGCACGACCTGCGCGGTAAGCAATTTCACCACTACGAGACCATACACCAGCACCTAAGCCGTATAAAGTATCGTTAGCGATTGCGATTGCTTCGTCGAAGTCTTTGAATGTTGTAACAGCAAGTACTGGACCAAAGATTTCTTCTTGGAAGATACGCATGTTGTTAGTACCTTTGAATACAGTTGGAGCTACATAGTAACCTTCTGCAAGTTCACCTTCTAATACGTTTTGGTGACCACCAATTAGAAGCTCTGCTCCTTCTTCTTTACCAATTTCAATGTAAGATAAGATTTTATCTAATTGTTGTTTAGAAGCTTGAGCACCCATCATTGTTTCTGTGTCTAATGGGTTACCGATTTTAATTGCTTTAATACGTTCCATTACGCGTTCCATGAATTTATCATAGATTGACTCATGTACTAATGCACGTGATGGAGCAGTACAAATTTCACCTGAGTTAAGAGCGAATAATACGAAACCTTCGATTGCTTTATCTAAGAACTCATCATCTGCATCCATTACGTCTGGGAAGAAGATGTTAGGTGATTTACCACCAAGCTCTAATGTAACAGGGATAATGTTTTCCGTTGCATATTGCATAATTGAGCGACCTACTGCAGTTGAACCAGTGAATGCGATTTTCGCAATACGTGGGTTTGTTGCAAGTGGTTTACCAACTTCAATACCAGTACCGTGAACGATATTTAGAACACCTTTTGGTAAGATA
>DATMFE010000532.1:0-19237 GCA_035556295.1 Ureibacillus sp. | reverse complement strand
AGAGCTACCAAAGAACTCTTTAATTGAAGCAATAACAGGACGGATATTAATTAATTGTTGTGGAACGATTGAAGCAGTGTCATTAATAGACATACGTTCACGAACAACACGTTCCATACGTGATAAACCGATACGGAACTGGTTTTGTAACAATTCACCTACGGAACGTAAGCGACGGTTACCTAAATGGTCAATATCATCTGTATTTCCAATGCCATGTAAAAGACCGAAGAAGTAAGACATTGATGAGATAATATCTGCAGGAGCTAGATGCTTCACTTCATCATCTACATAAGCATTTGAAATAACATTTATTTCTTTTTGTGCTTCATCATTTGGTGCAAAAATCTTAATTGATTGAATCGTTACATCTTCTTCTAACACGCCACCAACTTGAGATAATGTGCGGAAGCCAATACCGTTTTCCAAATACGGAATTAGACGGTCCAAGTTACGACGGTCAAGAATTGTTCCTTTTTCAACAAGGATTTCACCTGTTTCTGGATCAACAAGTGTTTCTGCAATTGTTTGATTAAACAAACGATTTTTAATGTGAAGCTTTTTATTCATTTTGTAACGTCCAACATTTGCTAAATCATAACGTTTAGCATCGAAGAAACGTGAATATAATAAACTTTTCGCGCTATCTACTGTAGGTGGCTCACCAGGACGAAGACGCTCATAGATTTCTAATAATGCTTTTTCAGTACTATCAGTATTATCTTTTTCTAGGGTGTTACGTAAATACTCGTTATCACCTAAGATATCGATAATTTCTTGATCTGAGCCAAATCCTAAAGCACGTAATAAAACAGTTGCAGGAAGTTTACGTGTACGGTCAATACGTACATAAACAACATCTTTTGCATCTGTTTCGTACTCGAGCCAAGCACCACGGTTAGGAATAACAGTTGCACCGAAACCTTTTTTACCGTTCTTATCTGTCTTATCATGGAAGTATACACTTGGCGAACGTACTAATTGTGATACGATTACACGTTCAGCACCATTAATAACGAAAGTACCTACTTCAGTCATTAACGGGAAATCACCCATAAAGACATCTTGCTCTTTTACTTCATCTGTTTCTTTGTTATGCAGACGTACTTTTACGCGCAATGGCGCTGCATAAGTTACGTCTCGTTCTTTACACTCATCCACATCATACTTAGGTTCACCTAAGCTATAATCGATGAATTCAAGTGAAAGATTACCTGTAAAATCTTCGATTGGCGAAATATCGTGGAACATTTCACGCAATCCCTCTTCAAGGAACCACTCGTAAGATGCTGTTTGGATTTCGATTAAATTCGGAAGCTCCAGCACCTCTTTAATACGCGCAAAGCTTCTACGCTGGCGGTGTTGTCCGTACTGAACTAGTTGACCCGTCAACTTATTCACCCCTCATTAAAGCGATAATAGGTCTTTGCAAAATCAGCAAATTAGTGTATGATTTGCAAAGACAAAAAGAAAACGAGTCTTTTCTTAGATCTCATTTTCGGTTAAACTAAACTTATTCATGGCAAGTATACCCACTGAAGTCAAACTGCATACAAATGGGCATAGTCCCACAAAATAATAATTTTGCATTTTATTATATTATCATAGGCGATTTGTCAAGTCAATATTTTATACAAATCAGCCTTATTTTTTTGCTCGTATAATCCAATAGCCTTTATTTTTCTCGACTATTTCAACCTCAGCAAAACTTTCCTCTAAATGTGCAACAGTTGATGGTGCACCTTGCTTCTTTTGAATAACAACCCACAACTCTCCATTAGGTAAAAGTTTTTCATAAGCTCCATCGTAAAACTTAAAAACAACCTCTTTACCAGCTCTTATTGGAGGATTCGTTAGAATTGCTGCTGCTTTCGTTTGATGATCGACAGCTGTTACTCCATCACTTTCAAATATTCGTACATTTTGAATTCCGTTAGTTTCCGCATTCTTTTTAGCTAATAAAACTGCTCTCTCATTAACATCCATCATATAGACAGTCCGTTCAGGATATTGTTTAGCAATAGCTAATCCAATTGGACCATAACCGCAACCGATATCAAAAATCGGGCCATCTAGTTCTGGAGTTTGGAAATTTTCAATTAGAGTACGGGATCCAAAATCTACTTCGCTTTTACTAAATACACCACTATCCGTTTCAAATTGAAACGTGTGTCCAAGTAAATTGAATTTTATGTGGCGTGGGTTACTTTCGATTAGAGGCTTCTTTGAATAGTAATGTTCAGACATTGACGCCCTCCTCGGGAAAAAAGTAAAACTTCAATCAGTGAGGTTTTCCTCACTGATTGATAGTTGAACCAATCAAGGTGTTAGCGCGTCCGTCTCCTCACCTATTTAAATGGTGTCATACGGACACTTACACCGGGGGAAATGAAGAAAGCTCGTCAATATAAGACGAGCTTTCAGGCTTTATATTTAACACTTTTAACATGTTAAATAATCAAAGCCTTTTACTTTACGTGGGAAAAGTTAATTATTTAACTTCTACAGAAGCGCCAACTTCTTCAAGTTTAGCTTTGATAGCTTCTGCATCTTCTTTAGATACGCCTTCTTTTAATGCTTTTGGAGCGTTATCTACTACTTCTTTAGCTTCTTTTAAGCCAAGACCAGTGATTTCACGAACCACTTTGATTACTTTGATTTTTTCTGCACCAGCGCTAGCTAGGATTACATCAAATTCTGTTTTTTCTTCAGCAGCAGCTGCACCAGCACCTGCTACAACCGCTACAGGAGCAGCAGCTGTTACACCGAATTCTTCTTCAATTGCTTTTACTAAATCGTTTAATTCTAGAACTGTCATAGTTTTGATAGCTTCTAAGATTTGCTCTTTGCTCATTATATTTTCCTCCTATTGGATGTTTAATTTAGGCCGATCGCCTTTTATTTGTTTTAAAGTTTAAGCGCTTTGAATTAAGCACCTTGTTCTTCTTTTTGTTCTGCAACTGCTTTTGTAGCAAGAGCGAAGTTGCGGATTGGAGCTTGAAGTACAGATAAAAGCATAGATAGTAGACCTTCGCGAGATGGAAGTTCTGCAAGAGCTTTAACATCTTCAACTGTAGCAACATTACCTTCAATGATACCAGCTTTAATTTCTAAAGCGTCGTTCTTTTTAGCGAACTCATTGATGATTTTAGCTGGAGCAACAACATCTTCTTTAGAAAATGCGATTGCGTTAGGACCAGTTAATACTTCGTTGATTCCTTCAAAACCTGCGATTTCAGCAGCACGGCGAGTTAAAGTGTTTTTGTAAACTTTGAACTCAACTCCAGCTTCACGTAATTGTTTACGTAATTCAGTTACTTGAGCAACTGTTAAACCACGGTAGTCAACAACTACTACTGATGAAGCAGTTTCGAATTTTTCAGCGATTTCTTGAACATAACCTTTTTTAATTTCAATAGCTGCAATGCTCATTTTGACACCTCCTATTAGAATGTCATTTATACCGACAAAAGAAAAGCCTCTATGTCTGTAGACACAGAGGCAGAAAGTCATCATCTAAAAAGAATCTGATTTTCCATGTCCTCGGTAGGATTATTAAGTGTCTTAAGCACCCCTACTGTCTACGGTACAAATGGATGATTCACAACAGCATCCATCTTACCAAGGAAGATGACCGTTGTCAACTATTTTATTAAAAATAGCTGAAATATATTATTTCACACTAGATGAGTCCACTTTAACAGATGGTCCCATTGTAGTTGTTACGTTAACTGATTTCATATAAGTTCCTTTAGCTGCAGCTGGTTTAGCTTTTGCTACTACTTCAAATACAGTAAGGAAGTTTTCTACTAATTTTTCAGTATCAAATGATACTTTACCAATTGGAGCGTGGATGATACCAGCTTTGTCAGCACGGTATTCAACTTTACCAGCTTTAATTTCTTGGATTGCTTTTGTTACATCAAAAGTTACAGTACCAGTTTTAGGGTTTGGCA
This sequence comes from Ureibacillus sp., assembly GCA_035556295.1. GTDB lineage: Bacteria > Bacillota > Bacilli > Bacillales_A > Planococcaceae > Ureibacillus. The sequence goes on along the minus strand of DATMFE010000532.1, from coordinate 15,281 downwards.
TTAAACCTTTAGGTCCTAAAACACGACCAAGTTTACCAACTTCACCCATCATGTCAGGTGTAGCAACGATTACATCAAAGTCAAACCAACCTTGTTGGATTTTGTTGATGTATTCAGCATCACCAACATAGTCAGCACCTGCTGCTTCTGCTTCTTTAAGTTTTTCACCTTTAGCGAATACTAATACACGTTGAGTTTTACCAGTTCCGTTTGGAAGTACTACTGCACCACGGATTTGTTGGTCGTTTTTACGAGTATCAATACCAAGCTTGAAAGCAACTTCAACTGTTGCGTCAAAGTTAACTGTGCTTGTTTTTTGAGCTAAAGCGATTGCTTCTTCAGCTGCATATAATTTAGAACGGTCAATTAATTTAACTGCATCTTGCAGTCTTTTACCTTTTTTAGCCATTATATTTTTTCCTCCTTGATTGTGGTTGTAACGGATATTCCTCCCACGAATAGAGGTTGCGAGTCCAAAAGAACTTTACGCAACCTCATTAACAAAAGCCTTCATCATCAAGTGTTTCGGGAATTAGTCTTCTATAACAATACCCATGCTTCGTGCAGTACCTTCAACCATTAACATTGCAGCTTCTACAGATGCAGCGTTTAGGTCAGGCATTTTTTGTTCAGCGATTTCGCGAACTTTATCACGTTTAACCGTTGCAACTTTTTTACGGTTAGGTTCACCAGATCCAGATTGGATACCTGCTGCTACTTTAAGTAATACTGCTGCAGGTGGCGTTTTTGTAATGAAAGTGAAAGAACGGTCTTCAAACACTGTAATTTCAACTGGAATGATTAATCCAGCTTGATCAGCTGTACGCGCATTGAACTCCTTACAGAATCCCATGATGTTTACACCTGCTTGACCTAATGCAGGACCAACCGGCGGCGCTGGGTTTGCTTTACCAGCAGGGATTTGAAGTTTTACAATTTTAATAACTTTTTTAGCCACGAGACACACCTCCTTAAGTCCGTGATGTGGTAATTGGGTTGCCCCTCCCACTCATATCTGTCTGTCAGCTATTTGCCGATAACATTAACTATCAACGCAGACTATCATTTTGACAGTCTGACCTTTGAAATGATATCACTTTTGAAAAACATTAGCAAGTAAAATATATGAACAAGTACTATAATTTTTGAACTTGCTCAAAATCAAGTTCCATTTTTGTTTCGCGACCGAACATATCGATGATTACTTTTACTTTTCCTTTATCTACATCCACTTCTTCAACTCGTCCTTGGAAATGAGCAAATGGACCTTCTAACACTTCAACTGTTTCGCCTACTGTCACATCAATTTCACCAACAGCTTTTTTGTCAATACCCATTTGACGAAGTAAGCGATCTGCTTCTTCTGGTAAAAGTGGAGTTGGTTTTGCTCCACCACCAGAAGAACCAATAAATCCTGTTACTCCTGGCGTATTTCGAACAACGTACCAAGATTCGTCCGTTAAGATCATTTCAACTAAAACATACCCTGGAAATACTTTACGCATTACTGTACGTTTTTTACCATCCTTCAAATCTGTTTCCTCATGTTCAGGAACAATTACACGGAAGATATTATCTTGCATCCCCATTGTTTCAACACGTTTTTCAAGGTTTGCTTTTACACGATTTTCATAGCCAGAATAAGTATGAACTACATACCATTTTTTCTCCATATCAGCAGGACTAAACGTCCATTCCTCCTTTACATATATACAAGACGCATATAATCATAAATCAATTATAAAACAAATGAAAAAAACCCGTTAATCTTTTTACGGGCTATTTCAAACTATTCATATTAGAATCATTATAACGCAAAGTACCAACGAACTAAACTTGAAATTCCTAAATCAACTAGCATGAAAAATACTGCAAAAAAGATAACAGTTGTAACTACTACTACAGTATACTTCGTCAACTCTTTACCTTTCGGCCAGCTAGTTTTTCTCATTTCTGACATTACATTATGGAAGAACTGTTTTATCTTGCCCATTATAGCTTAACCTCCGAATTACGCGTCTATTCTATATTTTTACTAATCCCATTAAAATTTCATACTTAACTATTCATTTACTTTGTTTGTTTATGAATTGTATGTTCATTACAATGTGAACAAAACTTTTTTAATTCAAGGCGCTCAGTTGAGTCCGCTTTTTCAGGATATGTGTAATTTCTAGATCCACATTTTTCGCAACTTAACACAATCTTTTTTACCATAAATATATCACTCATTTACGATAGTATGTCTTTTAAAGACTATCACCTAAAATGGGTCATGTCAATATAATGTCATATCAATTACATTATGATAACACTATTACATTCACCTAATTAGACTCAATATCTAAGTGTCTTTCTAGTTTACGTTTCACACGTTGTAGAGCATTATCGATAGATTTTACATGTCGATTCAACTCTTCTGATATCTCATTATAGGATTGTCCATCGAGATAAAGTGCTAAAACTTGTTGTTCTAACTCACTTAAAATTTCACCTATCTTCTCTTCTAAATGAGAATATTCCTCTCGATGAATCATTAAATGTTCAGGATCTTCTGACTCTGAGCCAGTGATTACATCCAATAACGTTCTATCTGACTCCTCATCATAAATAGGTTTATCAAGAGAAACATAGGAATTAAGTGGAATATGTTTTTGGCGTGTAGCCGTTTTAATGGCTGTAATAATCTGACGAGTAATACAAAGTTCAGCAAATGCCCGGAATGATGAAAGCTTATCCCCTTTAAAATCTCGTATTGATTTATATAAACCTATCATTCCCTCTTGTATTATATCTTCTTTATCAGCACCAATTAAAAAATAGGAACGTGCCTTCGCTTTAACAAACAATCGATATTTCGTAATTAAATAATCTAACGCATCTGTGCTACCTTGATGTACCAATTCAATAAGTTGTTCATCTGTCAAATCGTCAAACCTTTGTAATACTTGCATTTGATTGTTTTTTAGCAACGGCTTCACCTCGAGACGCTAAGTATCATTTTAGAAACAGTATAACGGAGTTGGAAAATATAGGTCAATGAGTTATTTTAAACCTCTTCTCCATTTTTCGAATTCTAGTTCAATATTTTTTGGTAGATTGATTCTACTAACAGGTTTTTCTTGTGGAATAGTTTTAACATCCGAAGATATCTTTGATTGAATGATTTGTATCTCAATCTCTAATTCTCTCGCTGATTTTCGAAGTGCTCCTTGACCAAAAATAACATTCTGTTCAGTCATGTCAGATGTTGCAACATAAATTTGTTTTTTTCGCCCTTTTAATTCATTTGTCAGTTTTTCTATTCTTTCGTCTGCAGTTTCGTTTTTCCGCGTATAAATTATTTCGACAGCATTTTGAACATATGTTTGTTCGACTCCTGGAACTAGGTAAGCATCAAAGACAACAATGACCCGAAAGCCCATTGCTGCCTTGTACTCAGCCAATAACTGGATTAATCGATTACGGGCTTCTTCGAAATCCGAATCACGAAGTGGACGTAATTCTTTCCAAGCACCAATCATGTTGTAACCATCAACAATCAAAATAGTTTGCATGAAGTTTACTATTCCGTTCGTTCTTGTCTTTTTCGGTAAACTTCATACATTAACAAAGCTGCGGCTACAGATGCATTTAAAGATGTTACATGCCCGATCATTGGTAAGTGATATAAAAAATCGCATTTTTCTTTTAATAATCGACTCATCCCACGACCTTCACTGCCGATAATTATGGCTAATGGAAGGGTAGCATCCATTTTGCGATAGTCTACTGAACCTTTTGCGTCAGTTCCTGCTATCCATACCCCTTTATCCTTTAGTTCATCAACGGTTTGAGCCAAGTTTGTTACCCTTACAACAGGCACATGTTCAATTGCACCAGTCGAAGCTTTTGCTACCACTGCCGTTAAACCTACAGCACGTCTTTTCGGTATAATAATTCCATGTACCCCTATAGCGTCTGCAGTACGCATAATAGATCCTAGATTATGAGGGTCTTCTAACTCATCCAAAATTAAAAAGAATGGGTCTTCGCTTTTTTCTTTCGCAGCGGCAAATAGATCATCAATCTCCGCATAGTCATAAGCTGCAACGGACGCTACAATCCCCTGATGGTTAGCGCTAGATAATTGATCTACCTTTTTCTTAGGAACAAATTGAACAAGCACCCCACGTTCTCGAGCTAAGTCCAGTACTTCTGTAATCCCCGTCTTTTTTACACCTTCAGCTATCCATAATTTATTGATTTCCCGACCTGAACGAAGTGCTTCTAATACTGGATTTTTCCCTGCAATCATTTCACCATTTTGTTCTGTCATATTGATGCTCCTTTCGATTGTTCGACAATATCAATAGCATACTCAATGATTTCATTAACACGATTTAGTTGCTTTGTTAAATATAAATAGCCTAATACTGCTTCAAAGCCTGAGCTGTTTCGATATGTTTGTACATCTGTATTTTTAGGTACGGAACCTGATTTTGCATTTCTTCCTCTTTTGAAAACAGCTACCTCTTCTTCTGTTAAATAGCTTTCATTCATAAGTCTATGAACAATCATGGATTGTGCTTTTGCCGAAACATAATGGGTTGCTTCTTTATGCAAATGATTCGGTTTAGCTCGTCCAATTAGAAGAAGATGTTCTCGAACTTTTTGTTCAAGAACAGCATCTCCCATATAAGCTAAAGCTAATGCGTTTAGTTGTTTAACATCTTCGATTCGCAATTGCGACATATTAAAGGCCTCGTTTCCAGCGTGTTCCTTGGCGAGTATCTTCTAGAACAATATTCATCTCAAGTAGCTTGTCACGAATTTCATCTGATTTTGCAAAATCACGATTTTTTCTAGCATTATTACGCTCTTCAATTAATGCTTCAATTTCCTCATCTAACAAATCATTTTCCACATTAAATTGAACCCCTAACACTCCACCAAGTTGGTCAAATGTTTCAATAAATGCCTTTAATACGCGTTCTTCTGTATTACTCACATTTAGATAAGTATTAGCAATACGGGCTAATTCAAATAGAGCAGAAATTGCGTTTGCCGTATTAAAGTCATCATCCATAGCCTCTTCAAATTGCTTTTTCACTTCTGCAATTTTTTCAATCCATTCATTGCCATTGTCCAATAAATCCGTTGTTGCAGATAATCTATATTGAACATTACCGTACGCAGTACGTAAACGCTCTAACCCCGATTTCGCTGATTCTACTAAATCTTGAGCAAAGTTAATTGGATGTCTATAATGAACCGATAACATAAAGAATCGTAAAATTTGTGGGTCAAGCTGTTGTCTAATATCATGAACTAAAACAAAGTTTCCAAGGGATTTAGACATTTTCTCGTTATCAATATTAATATACCCATTGTGCATCCAATAGCGTGCAAATGTTTTTCCTGTATATGCTTCTGATTGAGCAATTTCGTTTTCATGATGTGGGAACGTCAAATCTTGACCGCCAGCATGAATATCGATTGTATCGCCTAAATGTTCTCTTGCCATAACAGAACACTCAATATGCCAGCCTGGGCGACCTTCACCCCAAGGACTAGACCAATGAATTTCGCCAGGTTTTGCAGCTTTCCATAGGGCGAAGTCTAGTGGATCATCTTTTTTCTCCCCCGCTTCAATACGTGCGCCAACCTTTAAATCATCAATTGATTGGTGACTTAACTTTCCATATCCATCAAACTTACGAGTACGGTAATACACATCACCCTGTGATTCGTAAGCATAGTCTTTTTCTACTAGTACTTTAATAAATTCAATGATGTCATCCATATGGTTCGTAACACGAGGGTGTACATCTGCCTTTTGGCATCCTAGAGCTGTAATATCTTCAAAATAAGCGTGAATAAAACGCTCCGTTAATTCCGAAACTTCCTCACCTAATTCGTTAGCGGCTTTAATAATTTTGTCATCCACGTCAGTAAAATTTGAAACATATTTCACATCATAACCTTTATATTGGAAGTAACGTCTAACCGTGTCGTATACAATTACAGGGCGTGCATTCCCAATATGAATATAATTATAGACTGTTGGGCCACACACGTATATTTTCACTTTTCCTTCTTCAAGGGGAACAAATGGTTCTTTTTGTCTCGTTAAAGAATTGAAAATTTGAATTGTCATTTTTAATTTTTCCTCCTTTAAATCCGAATCACTTTTTTAATATATCTCTTAACACACACTACTTTTTTATGTTGGGATTTCGTTTCAATTAATTTCCAATGAGCAGTTTTTCTTCTATACCCACCTATCCAACCCGCCAAACTTATTCTAAAAAAAGAAAACGCCTCTATCATTTTCTAAAATGACAGAGACGTATTATTACGCGGTTCCACTCTGGTTGAAGGTAGTATATTAAAACCTTCCGCTCAAAAGTCCAATAACGAGGACGACCCGACTTGCCTACTTAAATTTCAGCAACATGCTCGAAGGTGCATTTCCGTAAAATAGAGGTTTAGATCACTTTCAGCCGGTGGTGACCCTCTCTTTAAAACGTTTTTTACGTACTTCTCCTTGTCAACGCTTTTTAAATATTTACTTCTTTAAGTGTTTTTAATTACAAAGATTTTAATTATTGAACAATTTTGTAAATCCATTTTACCTTACAGCACTTAAAAGTCAAATATAATTAATTGCTAAACTTCGCTACTCGTTCAAGTACTTTTTCTTTACCAACAAGTGCAATTGCATCTGCTAATTCTGGACCATGCATTTGACCAGTTGTCACAACACGAATTGGCATAAATAAGTTTTTCCCTTTATGGCCAGTTTCTTTTTGAACTGCCTTAATTGCAGCTTTAATAGAAGCTGCATCAAAGACTTCAAGCCCTTCAAGTTGTGCTTTAAAGGCAGCCATTACCTCGGGAACTTGTTCACCAGCTAACACTTCTTTTGATTCTTCATCGTATTCAATCTCATCTTTGAAGAATAGGCTTGAAAGTTCAACAATTTCTGCACCATAGCTCATTTGATTATGGTAGAGACCGATTAAAGAAGTTGCCCAAGCTCTTTGTTCTTCAGTAAGTTCTTCTGGTAATAAACCTGCTTTTTGTAAATGAGGTAAAGATAATTCTACAACCTCTTCTAAAGTTACTTTTTTAATATATTGGTTATTCATCCATGTTAGTTTATTTTTATCGAACATAGATGGTGACTTAGAAAGACGTTTTTCATCAAATAATTCAATGAATTGTTCTTTAGTAAAGATTTCTTCTTCACCTTCTGGAGACCAACCAAGTAATCCAAAGAAATTAAACATTGCTTCAGGTAAATAGCCTAATTCTTTATATTGAGATACGAATTGGATAATGGATTCATCGCGTTTAGATAATTTCTTATGATCTTCATTTACGATTAATGTCATATGTCCAAATTGTGGGTACTCCCATCCAAATGCATCGAAAATCATCATTTGCTTTGGTGTGTTTGATAAATGTTCTTCACCTCGGAATACGTGTGTAATATCCATGAAATGATCATCTAATACAACGGCATAATTGTATGTTGGAATACCATTTGCTTTTACTAATACCCAGTCACCAATATCTTTTGATTCGAATGTAACTTCTCCACGTACTAAATCAGTAAATTTATAAGTTACGTTTTCTGGTACACGCATACGGATTGTGTAAGGGATACCTTCAGCTTCTTTTGCTTGAACTTCTTCTTTTGTTAAATGACGGCATTTCCCATCATAAGTTGGAGCAGCAACTCCTTTTGCTCTTTGCGCTTCACGAGAAGCTTCTAATTCTTCTGATGTACAGAAACATTTATAAGCAACTCCGCGCTCAAGTAATTCGTCTGCGTGTCTTTTATAAATATCTAAACGTTCCATTTGACGATACGGTGCGTATGGTCCACCAATATCAATTGATTCATCCGGAATAATGCCTAACCAACGAAGATTATCAAGTTGTGATGCTTCGCCACCCTCTACATTACGTTCTATATCAGTATCTTCAATACGTACAATAAATTTCCCGTTATGATGTTTTGCAAATAAATAGTTGAATAACGCTGTACGTGCCCCACCGATGTGTAAAAAGCCTGTTGGAGATGGCGCATAACGAACGCGAACTTCCTTTGTCATAGTAATAAATGCCTCCTATATATGTAAAATGCTTTGTTCATTTTATCACTGTGTTGTTAGAAATGAAAGTTGTCTACTTAATGTTACTACTACTAGTTAATAAATTTAGAGTGGAATCCTACAATTACGGTATAATATTTGACCTTTTATAGGATAACTCGGTCAAAATGATTAATTAGTATCTTTTCTACCATGATGCTCAACTAAACCAAAAACCATTATCCAAGCTTACTTTTTAATTAATAAAATCGTAGCCATTGCAGCGATCCCTTCTTCACGCCCAGTAAAGCCTAATTTTTCAGTTGTTGTCGCTTTTACATTTACTTGTGAAGGCTCAGCATGCAGTAGTTCAGCAATTCGATTACGCATTTGTTCGATGTATGGGGCTAATTTCGGACGTTGCGCCATAATTGTACAATCTACATTTCCAAGTACGTATCCTTTTTCTTCAACGATTTTCCAAATGTATTCTAATAATTTCGCACTGTCAGCATCTTTAAATGCAGGGTCTGTGTCTGGGAAATGATGCCCGATATCTCCTTCACCAATTGCACCTAATGCAGCATCGGTAACTGTATGTAATAATACATCTGCATCAGAATGACCTAATAGACCACGATCATGGGGAATTGTAATTCCACCTAAAATTAATGGACGTCCTTCCGCAAATGCATGAACATCAAAACCTTGTCCAACTCGAAACATATATATTGTTGCCACCATCAATTCAATAGACCGGGCAACATTCACCTTCCTTTACACTTTGTAATTTTATCTACTTAACCACTTCATATATTAACATATTTCCCTATTTATTGGATTGTAAGCATTACGGATATATTTTATTAGCTTATGTACACATTAGAAGAAAATATCGTATTCTCCCCATTCCCCATTTTTTGTCGGATGATTTTTATTAATTTTTGCTTCTTGCGATATTTCATATACGACATAATTAGAATAATGCGCAAAACAATGTCATTCACTTAATACAGCGTATTCAATTCCATATACCACGGGTTATGACTTAAAACTATGACAAATAAAAATCCCATCAACTATTTTTTAGCTGATGGGATTCATCTTAAGTCTTAAAGAGTTTTTCCGAAATTGTATGCAGTCCTTACATCTTTTTTCGAAGAATGGCTTCCCCAATGACTAGGTCTTCCTTTGTCGTCATTTTTATATTATCGTAACTAGCTTCAACGATATGTACGGGGTATCCTAATCGTTCAACGAGCATTGCTTCATCAGTACCTAAAAAGCCTACTTTTTCAGCAACATCTTCAGCTTCATACAATAAATCAAAACGAAAAGCTTGAGGTGTTTGAATCATCCATAAATGTTCTCGATCGACGGTTTCAATAATAACCCCATTGCTCACTTTTTTCATTGTATCTTTTGCTCGGACTCCAGCAATAGCTGCGCCTTTTTCTCGTGCAGTCTCTACAAGCCGCGCAATAATATCGTGTGTAATGAAGGGTCTTGCCGCATCATGCACTAACACAATATCTACTTTTTGCATTTCTTTAATACATGAATGGACAGAGTGTTGTCGTTCTTCTCCACCATCTGGTAAACCCTTCACTTTTGTGATGTCATAATCATTAAGCAATTGGCGAATATATTCACGTTCCTCAGGTTTAACAGCCAACCAAATCCCTGTACAACATTCATCGTTTTGGAACACTTCTAACGTATGAATTAAGATTGGTTTATCTTGAAGAAGTAAGAACAACTTGTTTTTCCCTGCTCCCATCCTCTTTCCGCTTCCTGCTGCGGGTAACACCACTTCATAAAACACCTTTTGTCCACTTCCTATAAATATGACTTGCTACGTTAATTTTATAATAGCAACTACTTAAATTACCGTATAAGTACCCTACTGATGCAAATCTCGACGATCTTATACCTGTTTAACTATGTGAAAACTTCTACTTTTCATTTGATTTTTTTAAGTTCCCTAGTTCAAGCGACTTCTTCTTTTGGCTTAGCGAAGATCATACGACCAGCGGAGGTTTGTAACACACTAGTTACCGTTACCGTAATGGATTGACCAATGTAACTACGGCCACCCTCTACTACAATCATCGTACCATCATCTAAATAAGCTACACCTTGGTTATGTTCTTTCCCGTCTTTAATCACCAATACTTGCATATCTTCACCTGGTATTACAACAGGTTTTACAGCATTTGCAAGGTCATTAATATTTAGTACTTGTACGCTGTGTAGTTCACAAACTTTATTCAAATTAAAATCATTTGTTAAAATCTGTGCATCCATTTTCTTTGCAAGTCGAACAAGTTTTAAATCTACTTCATTTACATCCTCAAAGTCATCTTCCGAAATAACTACCTTTGTGGCACGTTCATCCTGTAATTTTTTCAGAATATCTAACCCGCGACGACCACGCGTTCTCTTTAATGTGTCAGATGAATCTGCAATATGTTGAAGCTCCGTTAAAACAAATTGGGGAACGACAAGAACCCCTTCAATAAACCCTGTTGAAGAAATATCCGCTATACGACCGTCAATAATTACGCTAGTATCAAGTAATTTATATAATGTTTTTGGTTCGCCTTGGTGTAAAAGATTCGGGTCTCCACTTTTCTTTTTCGAATTAGTTCCAGACTTTGAAAACATTTGAGTCAATTCATCCCGCTTTGTAAAGCCTACCCTGAACCCTAAGTAACCTAACAAAATGGATAGTAAAATCGGTAAAATATCATTAATTATTGGAATTTGAATACGATCCATGGCAAAGCCTATTAAATAGGCAACAATTAGTCCGACAATTAAACCGAGTGTACCAAATAATAAATCTGCAGCTGGTATTTTAAATAACACATCTTCCAACCACTCGATGAGCTTCACACAGTAATCTGATAAAGCAAAGGATAAAATAAACAACAATATTGCACCTATTGCTACCGAAACATATGGGTTGTTAAGCCAAGGATTAGATGATAAATGTATAAATTCGTATAATGGCGGTAAAAACACAAAACCTAACGCTCCACCGATAAATAAGAATGCAAATTGTATAATTCTCTTTAACATCCTAATCACCTCCTTTTCTATACAATAATTATACCTAGCTCCCCATTTGAATGCGATGCTTTGCACTCACTTGAATCACTTTTAGGTAAAATTACAGGGTATCGATATTAGAAATCTAGATTACACCTCCCAATTTACCAATCCTATTATCATTTCTTCCCAAAAATTAAACGAAAAATGCCCATACAAAAATGAAATTGTATAGGCATTTTTTATTTCCCTATAAATCGTTAAAACAGGCTCTTAACGATTCATTGATTGTCTCCACCCCAATCACTTGAATACCCTCTGGATAATCCCAGCCACCTAAATTGGATGCTGGTATGAATGCTCTCTTAAAACCTAATCTTGCAGCCTCTTGAACTCTTTGTTCAATTCGTGATACACGTCGTACTTCACCAGTTAAGCCAACTTCCCCTACAAAACAATCAGTAGATTTCACTGATTGCTCTTTATAACTGGAAACAATAGAAGTTAGAATGGCTAAATCGATGGCTGGCTCATCTAGCTTTACACCACCGGCTACTTTAATATATGCATCTTGGGCTTGTAAAAGCATTCCCATTCGTTTTTCTAATACAGCCATCAATAACTGAACACGGTTTTGGTCAACACCAGTGGCCATACGCTTTGGATAATTAAAACTCGTTGGTGTAACTAGGGATTGAATTTCAACTAAGATTGGTCTAGTCCCTTCCATTGATGCAACTATAGTTGACCCTGGTGCGCCATGGGACCGTTCTTGTAAAAATAATTCAGAAGGATTACTTACTTCCTTTAACCCATGATGAACCATTTCAAAAATAGCAATTTCATTGGTAGATCCAAAACGGTTTTTTTGACTTCGTAATATTCGATAGGTATGATGGCGTTCCCCTTCAAAATAGAGAACGGTATCTACCATATGTTCCAACAATCTTGGTCCGGCAATTTGCCCTTCCTTTGTTACATGTCCTACTAAGAAAATAGCAATTCCCTTTGTTTTAGCAATACGCATTAACTCAGCAGTACACTCTCGAACTTGTGAAATACTTCCCGGAGCACTTGTCACCTCAGGATGATGGACAGTTTGAATGGAATCAACCACTACAAATTTCGGGCTAACTTCTTCAATTGTTGCATTAATAAGCTCTAAGTTCGTCTCTGAGTATATATACAGCTCTTCAGATGTAACACCAAGTCTTTGTGCACGAAGCTTCGTCTGGCGCATTGACTCTTCACCCGATATGTACAACACACGATGATTCTTTTGTGATAATAATGCAGAAACTTGCATGAGTAATGTTGACTTCCCTATACCAGGATCCCCACCAATAAGCACTAAAGAACCCGGAACAATCCCGCCTCCAAGAACTCGATTCAATTCTTCCATACCAGTTTCGATTCGTGTTTCTTCATTGGTTTCAACTTTAACAATTGGCGTTGCTTTTTGCACAGTTGTATCAATTGAGTGTTGGAATGCGCCACGAGGGCCCTTTGTTACAATTTCAACCTCTTCAACAAACGAGTTCCATTCTCCACAACCCGGACATCTTCCCATCCATTTTGGAGATTCATAGCCACATGAATTACAACAAAACTTTACTTTCTTTTTTGCCATATGCCCTCCTAAGTAATTGAATAGATGATGAATAAAAAAGGTGCCCGCATATACGAGACACCTTTACTCTTTCTTATCTAGATTGTACTACATCTTTCGGCTTTACGACAAATTCACCTTCAGCGTAATCGATGACAACTTGTTGACCTTTTGATACATTTCCTTTTAATAACTCTTCAGAAAGTCGGTCCTCCACATGTTTTTGTAGTGATCTACGTAGCGGACGCGCACCATATTGTGGGTCGTAGCCTTCCTCTGCGATTTTTTCAAGAGCCGCATCTGTAAGTTCTAATTCGATATCTTGCTCTTTTAGTCGTTTTGTTAATGAAGAGGCCATTAATGAAATAATCTCTTTTAATTGATCTTTCTCTAATGAGTGGAAGACAATCATCTCATCAATACGGTTTAAGAATTCAGGACGGAATGCTTTTTTCAATTCTTCAAGCATTGTGCCTTTCATATCCTTATATTTGTTTTCAGATGTTGCCCCTGCTCCGAAGCCTAGATTTTTACGATATTTAAGTGCTTCTGCACCAACGTTTGAAGTCATAATAACTACTGTGTTACGGAAGTCCACTTTACGTCCTTTAGAATCTGTCAGACGTCCATCATCTAGCACCTGTAATAGAATATTGAATACATCTGGATGTGCTTTTTCAATCTCATCGAATAACACAACTGAGTATGGTTTACGACGAACCTTTTCTGTTAGTTGTCCGCCTTCTTCAAATCCTACATAGCCTGGAGGTGAACCTACAAGACGTGAAGTCGAATGTTTCTCCATGTACTCAGACATATCAATTCGAATCATGGCATCTTCATCACCAAACATTACTTCGGCAAGAGCACGGGCTAATTCCGTTTTACCTACACCAGTTGGTCCTAAGAAGATAAAGGATCCGATTGGACGTTTTGGATCTTTTAGTCCAGCACGTGCACGGCGGATAGCGCGAGAAATAGCTTCTACTGCTTCTCCTTGACCTACTACACGTTTGTGTAATTCTTCTTCAAGGTTTAGAAGTTTTGCAGATTCCTCTTGAGCAATTTTAGCAACAGGAATTCGTGTCCACATTGAAACAACTTGTGCAATATCATCAACCGTAACTTTTGATTCTTCTTTTCCTTGTTTTTCTTTCCAAGTTTTCTTTGTTTGTTCTAGTTCATCTTTAATTTTTTGTTCAGTATCACGAAGTGCAGCTGCCTTTTCAAACTCTTGTGAAGATACTGCCGCATTCTTTTCATTACGTACATTTTCTAATTTGTCTTCTAACGCTTTTAAGTTTGGTGGAACGTTGAATGAACGTAATCTTACTTTTGATCCTGCTTCATCGATTAAATCAATCGCCTTATCTGGTAAGAAACGATCTGAAATGTAACGATCTGATAATTTGGCAGCTGCTTCTACCGCTTCATCTGTAATTTTCACACGGTGATGAGCTTCATAACGATCGCGTAGTCCGTGAATAATTTGGATTGTTTCTTCAACAGAAGGTTCATCAACTTGAATTGGTTGGAAACGACGCTCTAACGCAGCATCTTTCTCAATATATTTACGGTACTCATCTAGAGTAGTAGCACCGATACATTGTAATTCACCACGTGCTAAAGATGGTTTTAAAATATTCGATGCATCGATTGCACCTTCTGCACCACCTGCACCAATTAATGTGTGTAGCTCGTCAATGAATAGTATAACGTTTCCAGCTTGGCGAATTTCATCCATCACTTTTTTCAAACGGTCTTCAAATTCACCACGATATTTTGTACCCGCTACAACAGTACCCATATCTAATGTCATAACTCGTTTATCACGTAAAATTTCAGGAACTTCATTGTTCACAATTTGTTGTGCAAGTCCTTCTGCAATGGCAGTTTTACCAACACCCGGTTCACCAATTAATACTGGGTTGTTTTTTGTACGACGAGATAGCACTTCAATTACACGTGTAATTTCTTTACTACGGCCAATTACAGGGTCTAGAGAGCCTTCTCTTGCAATCGCAGTTAAGTCTCTAGCTAATCCATCTAATGTTGGTGTATTGACTGATTGAGCCTGATTGGACGCACTTTGTGATGAATCATTATTACCAAGAAGTAAAAGTACTTGTTGGCGAGCTTTGTTTAGACTTACCCCTGCATTTGAAAGCACACGAGCTGCAACGCCTTCACCTTCACGGATTAAAGCTAATAAAATATGTTCTGTGCCTATATATGCATGACCTAATTTACGAGATTCATCTACTGATAATTCAATTACTTTCTTTGCACGAGGTGTATAATGAACGATTGGACCTACATCTTTTGTTCCTTTCCCAACTAACTCTTCTATTCCTGATTCAATAATTTGTGGGCTTACATCGATTGCTTCTAATGCTTTTGCGGCAATACCACCGCCTTCGCGAATAAGGCCAAGAAGAATATGTTCAGTACCAATGGATTCATGTTTCCAGCGAATTGCTTCTTCTTGCGCAAGTTGTAAAACTTTTTGTGCACGTTGTGTAAAACGATTAAAC
>DATMFE010000531.1:0-1557 GCA_035556295.1 Ureibacillus sp. | reverse complement strand
AAATGTACTATAAAATCTCATCTAAAGAGCGGGGCATTTCTATTGTATAAAAGACGGCAAGGCGTTGCCTATATTATTGAACATATCTGACACCCGTATCAATTTTTTTATCATAAAATTGTTGAAAAAAGTATTAGTTCCAGCTGTTCGCTATGTTCATTTGTAATATCGACGGCTTTATGAGTTCTATAGTCGAACCTTAAATGAATGACTGAACTTTTTATTTAAAGATGTAAAAAGGTATTTTATGGATATATGTAGAATTTAAATAGAGTAGTTTTGATTGCAGAGATGAATCAAGGTATGTGACTGGACAAATTTTAGCTGTTGCTGGTGGGATGTCACCACACCTATAAGTTTACTTGAGAGGTGCATTCAATACTTAAATTGATGATTATGAATTTCATGCCCTTATACCTAATTGTATTAGCTCTTCTTGACATTATTGACTTTATCGATGTTGAGAGGGGCTTTGTGCATCAAGCTGGCCTCGCTTTCTGAAGTTATGATTTCCAGTTTGTATAATCCAAAAATTAACAGTGTCATTTACAAGAGCCAAAGTTAAAATAAGTGGTATATTGACAGCCAAGCGTTAACTATTAAACAGAATAGATATTTTTCCGATATAAATAAAGTTCAATTTTTGTGCTTTGAAGGGGAAACGTATGTTTTCATTCTTTATTGCGAAGCAAAATATATAGTAGAATAAAGGGATAGGGAAAATTTTACTTTATATATGTATGATAGAAGAGAAGTATATTGATAATTAGTTAGTATCATATTAATAAAGTTTATGATAGGGGAAACTATGTAAGTGGGGTAAAGCATATGAAAGAACAGCGCCTTAAGGAGTTTTTTGAAAAATCACCAACGGCTTATTCATGTCACAGGGCTATCATGGATGAACAGGGGATTCCTTGTGACTATGAATTTTTAGCAGTAAATCAGACATATGAAACTCTGATGGGGGTAAAAGCCTCGGATGTTATTGATAAAAGCTTTTATGAAGTGTTCCCGGAAGGTTGGGAAGGCGAGTCTCAATGGAAGGAAATCCTTAATAATGCGATTGTGAGTCAAAAAGCAACGCAGTTTGATATGAATCATTATTCGATTCAAAAATGGATTCGAGTTAAGGTATTTCCGCTGCATGAGCATATTTTTGGCTGCATATATGTCGATGTTACGAAGGAATATATGCTGGATAAGGAAATCGAAGGTTTTCTAAAGGTAAATCTGGACATGCTTTGTGTAGCCACTACGGATGGACAATTTCTGAAAATTAATAAACAATTTGAACATGTGTTAGGATATACATTTGAGGAACTGCTGGGTGAAAGCTTTGTTTCTCTTGTACATACGGACGATGTATCTTCGACTTTAGCTGCGATGAAGGACTTAGAAGATCAGAAGGAAATATTGAGTTTTGTCAATAGGGTTCGCTGCAAGGATGGTTCATACAAATATATTGATTGGCGATCCCAGCCTAACGGTAAATATATCTATGCTTCTGCAAGGGATATTACAGAAAAACGCGTAGCGGAAAAGAATTTGATTCAA
>DATMFE010000530.1:0-27680 GCA_035556295.1 Ureibacillus sp. | reverse complement strand
TAAGGAGGTGCCAATAATGGCTGTACCATTTAGAAGAACTTCTAAAACTGCTAAAAGAAAGCGTCGTACGCATTTCAAATTATCTGTACCTGGTATGGTAGCTTGCCCAAACTGTGGTGAAGCAACTTTATCTCACCACGTTTGCAAATCTTGCGGACACTACAAAGGTAAAGAAGTAGTTAGCAAATAATATTGAGCTTGTTCGAAAAAGCTCTAAACTAAAAAGGCTAATAGAGAGGCCATGGCTCTCTATTAGCCTTTTTTTCTTTCAATTTATTTATAAACTTGTCAAAACATTATGACTGTTTTACTATGAAAAAATGACAGGAATAATAGGGTGAGAGGGGATGGAGAATTTGACGTATGTAATTGATCACACCGATGGAATATTAACTTTTACGATTAATCGAGAAGACAAACGTAATGCAGTAAATGATGAGGTAATGGATGGATTCAAAGAAGTAGTAAACTATATTCATACTCATAAAGATGTTCGTTTTTTAGTTATTACAGGTGCGGGTGAGAAAGCGTTTTGTTCCGGTGGTGATTTATCGGAATTTCATAAACTACATACTGAGCAAGAAGCTTTTGGAATGTTAAGTAAAATGGGAAGAATTTTGTATGATATTGCTACTTTGCCTGTTCCAACAATTGCTTTAATTAATGGTGCTGCAGTAGGTGGTGGATGTGAGATTGCAACAGCTTGTGATTTTCGATTAGTAGCAAAAAGTGCGAAAAGTGGATTTATACAAGGGACATTGGGTATTACAAGTGGCTGGGGTGGCGGTACATACTTAATGGAAAGTGGTTTAAAACAAGATTTTGCCTTAAAAATGTTAGTAGATTCTTGTACCTACGAAGCGGAAAGATTAAATGAAATTGGTTGGGCAACAAGAGTATTTGAACAACCAAAAGAACAAGCTCTAGAAGAATTTATTATTCATATGAGAAAAATACATCCTTCTGTCCATCATGCTTACAAAGAAATGAAACTTCGAAGTTGGAAAGAGAAAAATATGTTTGAGCGAGTCATGGAAGAAATAAAACTTTGTGCAAAGCTATGGGAAAGCGATGCCCATTTAGAAGCTGTAAACAGATTTTTAGATAAATCCAATTCTAATAAGTAACTTAGTAGGACAACTTCCATTATTTTTATATGTAGTGTTACATAAAATCAACATTAACATCAACTCAAGCCATGAAAATAGGTCGGGTTGATGTTTTTTTATGCGAATATCTAAAAGACTAAACTTTATTTTCCGTAAAAAATGTTACTACCTATTTTTTATAAGTACTTCTATTCTATTTATTCTAATTATGTGCATATAGTAGTAAAAAATGTGAGGTGATAGAAAGTGGAAGGGAAAAGAAGAAAAGATCAATGGACTGCAGATGATGATGAAAAATTAGCAGAAATCGTTATTCAAGCTGTCCAAAACGGTAAAACTCAATTAGAGGCCTTTGCAGAGGCTGCGAGTGTTTTAAATAGAACGAAACAGGCATGTGGTTTCCGTTGGAACAAAACATTGCGTACTCAATATGGCCAAATGTTAAACAGTGTTAGAAAAAGACCGAAACAACTAATGCGAAGCCATTTAAAACTAGCACTGAATAGTTTCGATGAACTAACTGAAGCATATAACGAATTAGAAATTAAATATAGAGAACTACAAACGGAGCATGACAAATTAATTAAATGGTTACATCAAGGTGTAAATTTCCTTGAACATCAAAAGTAAGAAAAAATCGGGCTATCCAACACATTTTAATGTATTTATTATTTATACCTCCATGTAAGTAACGGGGAGAATTGGAGACGGATGAACAATAAAATACCATGTTAAACACTGCAGTATTGTTCAAAAGTTGAAATTTATTCAACAAAACAAATTTCATTACTTGCTCGTAAACATCCAGTTAATCCAGTATAATATTGTTAAATGTTATAAGGTCTACCAAATAGGTGGGCCTTTTCATATGGAAAATGGAGGTCGTTTTGTGAAGATTGTTGTCATTGGTGCTGGAGCTGTCGGTATGTTAATTGCAAGTTTTTTGTCAACAGAAAATAGCGTAACAATAGTTACGAGAAGACCTCAGCAAGCAGAATTATTAAATAGCCATGGCCTAAAACGGATTAATCTTGATCAATCTGTTTCTCAATCTAAAATTCAAGCGGTTTGTAAACTACCGCAGATCAATAATGACACATTGGTTGTAGTAGCTGTGAAGTATGGACAATTACAATCTATCTATCCTTTGTTATCTACATTACCTGTTGATACACCACTATTATTCTTACAAAATGGATTAGCTCATTTTGAGGAAGTATTAACATTACCACAAAAAAATATCGCTTTTGGTTCCTGTCAATTCGGTGCTCAGAAAGAGAATGATGATACTGTTATACATAGAGGCGTTGGGGTACTGAAATTAGCAATTGAGCGCGGTAATGAGGAACTTTATAATTTACTATTAGAAAACAATGAGCCTTATTTCGGGATTGAATACGTCTTTCAAGCAGAACATATGATTTTTGAGAAGGCATTGTTGAACTGTTTTATAAACCCATTAACTGCATTATTAAAGGTTAATAATGGCTATTTAATTGAACATAATACTACGTTACGTATTCTTGAAAAAATGTATGTTGAATTCAAAAATGCATTTCCAGTTGAAATGGACAAGTTCCATTTTGAAGATGTCGTTGCATTATGTGAAAAAACTGCAACCAATACATCTTCTATGCTTGCAGATATACTTCACAACAGACCGTCAGAAATAGAAACAATTGCTGGAGCATTAATAAGTAAAGCTGCTAAAAAATCAATCGAATTACCAACACTGACTACTTTATATTACTTAATAAAAGCGACAGAGGAGAAAAGAGTTGAGAAAATGTGAGCATATTATTGTATTTAATAAGCTTTATAATCCTATTTCCTATCATACTTTTAATTGGAATATACGTAATTTGCAGAAAGAGTAAAGTAACTAAGACAAAATCTTTCGGTTATGCTGCAGATGCTACAACCTTTGTTTTGTTCTTTTCTGTTCCGCTGTCTATAAGCAGTCTGTGGCATGTTAATATCAGTACATACATTATTTGTAGTGCGATTGTAATCGCAATTATTTTTACATTTATCGATTGGAAATCAAAAAAAGAGATCGAAATCTTGCCATTGATTAAAAAAATATGGAGATTTATTTTTCTTTTATTACTGATTATTTACATACTGATATGGATTGTTGGCTTAATACATAAAATTGTAACGTATGTTTTCTTGTCATAAGTAAGCATTTTCTTTTGCAGTCGCCCAACAAAGCATTACAATAATATAGTGATACCTAAATAAATGAAACATTTAAGTGATTTTAACAGATAGTAGAGGAGATTTAGGAATGAAGCTGGAACAGGTGACTTCGCCAGTTAACAATAAATTGTTATCTGACTATTGGTCGGGTAACGAAACGTTACATACATTTTTTGAATATCAGATTCGCGACGAATCGTTCTCAATGCGTGCTGAGTATTTAAAAAACAAACAATATAATACACAACAATTGAGTGAAATTATTCGTTCCTTTATGGAGCCTTATGGTCTAACTGAGAAAATTAAAGAAAATCTAGCTTATTTAGCAGACGGTTCACCTGTAATTGTAGGGGGGCAGCAGGCAGGGATTTTAACTGGCCCATTATATTCAGTTCATAAAGCTATTTCGGTGATACTATTGGCAAAGGAACAATCCGAAAAATTGGGATTGAAAGTAATACCTTTATTCTGGATTGCAGGTGAAGATCACGATATAGAAGAGATTAACCATACGTATACTATTTCAGATGGCTTACCAAAAAAACGTGTTTATAGTGAGCGGAAAAACCGTAAAACGATGGCTTCTACTACGGAGATTAATAAATCCGAAATGAAGAAAACCATTGATGATGTTTTTAAAGATTTTGGAGAAACAGCCTATACACAAAATCTATATCATTTTGTTGTACAGTCAATTGATGAAAGTAAGACGTTTACAGATTTCTTTGTAAAATGCATGCATTCATTCTTTAAAGATGAAGGATTATTAATGATTGATGCTGCCAATAAATCATTTCGTAAATTTGAATCAGGGTTCTTCAATGCAATCATTGAAAACAATGAACAAATTGCGAAAGTTGTTGTGAAAAAGGAACAACTTCTAAGTGAATCTGGATATGGAACACCTATAGAAGCAACATTAGAAAACGCTAATTTATTTTACGTACAAGAGGGAGAACGTTTTTTACTTGAGCGTAAAAACGATTATTTTTCCAATGAAAGTGCAAATATCAAATTTACAAAAGAAGAATTACAGGATATTGCGAATAATAATCCAGAAAAACTGAGTAATAATGTTGTTACACGACCATTAATGCAAGAAATGACAATACCTGTCCTAGCCTTTGTTGGTGGACCTGGAGAATTAGCATATTGGGCAACATTGAAAGATGCTTTTGAAGTGCTAAATCTACAAATGCCACTCATTATACCTCGCTTAAACATGACCATTATTACACGTCAAGTTGAGCAATTATTAAATGAGTATAAGATAACGCTAGAAGATGTATTCAATGGAAAGGTCAAACAATTGAAATCAGAGTTTGTAGAAAGTATTCAGGATCAACAGGCAAAAGAACAAATCGATCAATTACATGCTTTGGTTAATACACATTATGAAACACTTTTTGTTCATTTGAATTCGCAGCAAATTAACTTAGACCAATTAATTGAAAAAAATAAAAACTATCATCTTCAACAGTTTGACTACTTAAAAGGGAAAATTGAACAGCAGGTTTTACTTAAACATGATAAAATCATTCGTCAGTTTAACACATTGTCATCTGAAATTTATCCGAATGACAATTACCAAGAAAGAGTTTTTAATCCGTACCAATACATTAATGTATACGGACCAACACTAATTTCAGATTTGTTGAACTTACCATTTAAAATAGCGAATACTCATTATGTAGTTCATTTGTAATGTTTGATAAGAGTTATCTCACAGGAGATAACTCTTTTTTTGTACCTATTTTCTTAACGAGATTGCTGTGTATATGGACCAAATGAATTAATCGTAAAAAGTAATCAATATTTTAACTAAAATTGTGGAGGAAAGTGGGGGAATGTGGTACATTATTTACTAAAGTGGGGTGAGTAGCATGTTCATGGGAGAATATCAACATTCCGTCGATACAAAAGGACGTCTTATTGTTCCTTCTAAATTTAGGGAGGACTTAGGTACAACTTTTGTAATTACACGCGGACTTGATAACTGTCTATTTGGCTATCCTATGGATGAATGGCGAAAACTCGAAGAAAAGTTAAAACAATTGCCGATGACGAAAAAGGATGCAAGAGCATTTACTAGATTCTTTTTCTCTGGTGCAACAGAAGTTGAAATAGATAAACAAGGGCGTATTAATATCCCAGCAACGTTAGCTGCTTATGCAAAGATAGAGAAAGAGTGTGTGGTAATAGGTGTTTCTAGCAAGATTGAAATCTGGGCGAAAGAAGCTTGGGAATCGTATGCTAGTGACGCTGAAGAATCTTTCGATGAAATTGCGGAAAATTTAATTGGCTTTGACTTCTAGTTAATTTAGCGCCAAAAAGGAGTAATTATTATGTTCGATCATACAACTGTATTGTTAAGAGAAACTGTTGATGGGTTGAACATCAAACCTGATGGAGTTTATGTAGATTGTACTTTAGGTGGGGCGGGGCATAGCGAATATTTAGTAAAACAGCTCTCATCTAACGGTCGACTAATTTGTTTTGATCAAGATTTAACTGCTATAGAGCATGCTAAATCGAGATTGGCAGATTACTTAGATCGTGTGACATTTGTACATTCAAACTTTCGTTATATCAAAGAAGAATTAGAAAATATCGAAATTGATAAGGTTGATGGCATTCTTTATGATTTGGGAGTTTCTTCTCCTCAACTTGATACACCAGAACGTGGGTTTAGTTATCACCATGATGCTCCACTAGATATGCGTATGAACCAACATGCAGAACTGAGTGCATTTCATGTAGTGAATGAATGGCCATATGAAGATTTAGTGCGTATTTTTTTCCGTTATGGTGAAGAAAAGTTTTCAAAACAAGTCGCAAGGAAAATCGAGGAAGCAAGAAAACATACCTCAATTGAAACGACAGGTCAATTAGTCGAATTGATAAAAGAGGGCATTCCTGCGGCAGCACGTAGAAAAGGTGGGCATCCTGCAAAAAGAATATTCCAAGCAATTAGGATCGCGGTAAATGATGAGCTTGGCGCAGCTGAGGATTCACTAGTAGATGCAATCGATTTATTGAAAATTGGTGGGCGTATTAGTGTGATTACATTCCACTCTTTAGAAGATCGTCTAACAAAAACAATTTTTAAAGAGGCATCATCTATACCAGATTTACCACCAGGATTGCCAGTAGTACCTGATGAATTTAAACCGACACTTAAACTGATTACAAGAAAACCAATTCTGCCTTCGGATGAAGAGTTAGAATTGAATAACCGTTCGAGATCTGCAAAACTGCGTATTGCTGAAAAAATAAATGAAAAAAGGAAGTGATTAAATGGCAGTGAGAGCTAGGCAATTTCAAACATATGTGGAGCAACCGATTGTAACACAGCCAAAACCAACTATTAAACAAGCAAAAAGGAAACAAATTACAGCAAAAGAAAAAGTACTCTATCTTGCGTTTGTTATCGTTGTATCGTTACTGGCAGTTACGATATTACATAAGCAAAGTTCAATCCAACAATCGACAATAGAAATTCAAAAAATACAAAGTCAAATAACAGAAATATCTAAACAAAATGTTGATTTAAAAGTTAAAGTTGCAGAGCTATCAACTTACGATCGAATTATGGAAAAAGCAAAATCACTCGGTTTGACTCTTAATGAGAAAAATGTAAAGGTAGTGCCGGGAGAATGAAAAAGAAAAAATTTCGATTCCAATGGGGAGCCTTTCTAATGTTAGTTATTTATGGAGGGCTCTTTTTTGCATTATTTATTCGAATAGTTCATATCCAAGCAACCGGTGTTGTGAATGGACAAGTTCTAGAGGCTAAAGCTGCTGCACTATATGAAAAAGAAGCTGTACTTACAGCTGAGAGAGGAAAAATAGTAGACAGAAGCGGCAATATCATAGCAGAAGATACATTAAGCTATCGATTAATTGCAGTCGTTAGCCCAGAAGCATCTAAAAATTCCAAGACGCTTAGACACGTAGATGACCCTCAAACAACAGCAGAAATACTATCAAAATATATTGATATGGATGAAGCAGACATCTATAAAAATCTAACAAAAAAAATACAAGATAGTAAGACAGGTGAGTTGAAAACACCATATCAAGTTGAGTTTGGTACTGCGGGTCGAAGTATTAGTCATGAAGTAAAAACTGCAATTGAAGCTGAAAATCTTCCAGGAGTTGTATTTACTAGTGACTCAAAACGATTCTATCCAAATGGACCTTTTGCATCACATTTAATTGGTTTTGCATTAAAAGAACAACAAGATGATAAATCTTTTAAAACTGTGGGGAAAATGGGATTAGAATTGTATTACAATGATGAATTAACAGGAGTTAATGGTTCGCTCCAATATAAAAGCGACGCGTTTCATTATTTATTACCAAATAGTGAAAAGATGCTAAAACCCGCAAAAAATGGTAGTGATATCTATTTAACCCTCGATAAAACAATTCAAAACTTTTTAGAAGAGTCCATGTCTCAAGTGTATAAAGAATATAATGCTGATTCAATGGTTGCGATTATTGCGGATCCGAAAACAGGTGAAATATTAGCAATGAGTCAACGTCCAACCTTTGATCCAGAAAATAGAGTTGGATTAGAAGATTGGATGAATTCTGCCACTCAGAAAATAATTGAACCAGGTTCAACTATGAAAATTTTCACTTTGGCTTCTGCTATTGAAACAGGAAATTGGCATCCTAATGATAAATATCAATCTGGTTCATATACTTTACTAGATAGAACCATTCGAGATCATAACTACGTTGGGTGGGGATCTATAACTTATTTAGAAGGATTCCAACGTTCTTCTAACACCGCAATGGCGAATCTATTAGAGGATATTGGTAATGATAACTTTGTAGAATATCTAGATAAATTTGGATTCGGTAAACCAACAGGTATCGATTTACCCGGTGAGGTAAGTGGGAAAATTAAAACTGACTGGCCAATAGACTATGTAACAACTACTTATGGCCAAGGTTCGACCGTTACTCCAATTCAATTGGTTCAGGCGATGACTGCCGTTGCCAATGACGGGAAAATGCTTCAACCTTATGTGATTGAGAAAGTAGTAGATTCTAATGGTAAAGTCGTGCAAAAACATGAGCCGAAAGTTAAAGGAAATCCAATTACAAAAGAAACGGCTGAACAAATTCGAGAAATTTTAGCTTCTACTGTTACAAGTGAGGCCGGAACGGCGAAGAAATTTGCAATTGAAGGTTATGAGGTTGCAGGTAAGACAGGAACAGCCTATATTGCCGACTCAGATAATTCTGGTAGATATTTAACTGGTCAGGATAATTATCTTTATTCATTTTTAGGTATGGCACCAGCAGATGATCCACAGTTAATTATGTATGTTGCAGTTAAGCAACCACAATTAGAAGAAGGTGAATTTGGGGCAGACCCTGTATCAAAAATATTTACATCTGTTATGGAAAATAGCCTGAAGTATTTAAATATTGATCCAGAAAACGTAGCTGAAGTTGATACGGTTAAAATTGATCAATACGTTTCTAAAAATGCAAATGAAATCGTACAGAGTTTAAGAGATTCCGGATTAAATCCAATTGTTATTGGTGATGGTGGTAAAATCCTTGAGCAGTATCCAAAAGAACAAACCGAGGTAACAAAAGGAAGCCTAGTCTATTTAAAGACAGAAGGTGCAACAACGATTCCTGATTTTACAAATTGGTCACTTCGAAATGTACTCATTTTTAAAACGATGTCTGGATTAAATATCGAAATTGCTGGTGAAGGATATGTTGAGAAGCAAAGTGTTTCTAAAGGTGCTACCGTGAATGATTCTTCATTAATTGTTGTTAATTTAAAAACACCAGAGCAAACATTCGTCCCTCCATTAGAAGAGGATAGCTCTGAAATAAGTGATTTGCCACAAGATTAATGATATCTATCTATCTTGAGTAGAATACAAGTCCAATTTTTTTCATACCTTGTTAAAAACGAGGTGTGAATGTCGAATGAAGTGGATTTCGAGCGTATCCAAAAAACGATTGAGACTAATAGTATATGCCTTCATGATATTCGGGCTTGCTGTCGTCATTCGATTGTTTTATGTACAAGTTCTACAACATGATCAACTAACTGAACTTGCAAAACAGAATTGGGATAGAGAAGTACCGTTTGCTTCAGAGCGTGGAGAAATAACCGATCGTAATGGAGAAATTATCGTAACAAATAAGTTAGCTCCAACTCTTTATTTTATGCCCGCACAGAACGATAATATTGAAGAAGCAGCAAGACAAATTGCAGGGGTCTTAAATCTAGATGAAAAAAAACTTTATGAAAAAATGAATTCAAAAGCTTATTTAGTAAAGTTAGCACCAGAAGCGAAAAATATTTCTTACGAACAGGCTGTTCAAATCCAAGGTTTAAAGATAGACGGGCTGTATAGTGGAGTAGATTATGTAAGACATTATCCTTATGGAACATTATTATCTCGCTTTCTAGGATTTACGGGATATGATACACAAGGACTTGCTGGTATTGAATATCAATATGACAAGTTATTAACTTCTAAATCAGCAGCCATCCGATTATTTACAGACGCTGCAGGAAATGCATTGCCGCATGTCGATGACGAATGGCGAGATGGTGAAGAAGGGGCTACAGTTGAGCTAACAATTGATTTAGAAGTGCAACAAGTGATCGAACGAGAGCTAATGCAAGCAATGGAAAAATATGATGCTGACCAAGCTTTAGCTATAGCTATGAATCCAAAGACAGGAGAAATATTAGGTCTTGCTTCTTATCCAACTTATGACCCTGCAAATTTTGAAGAGGTGGAGCAATCGATTTATAATAGAAACTTACCTGTTTGGATGACTTATGAGCCCGGTTCAACATTTAAAATTATTACTCTTAGTGCTGCTCTTGAAGAGGGAGTAGTCGATTTAGAAAAAGATCGTTTTTACGATCGCGGGTTTACAATAGTAGAAGGTGCAAGATTACGCTGTTGGAAGCGTGAGGGGCACAAAGATGAAACATTTTTACAAGTAGTTGAGAATTCATGCAACCCAGGATTTA
Organism: Ureibacillus sp.; assembly: GCA_035556295.1. Classification (GTDB taxonomy): domain Bacteria; phylum Bacillota; class Bacilli; order Bacillales_A; family Planococcaceae; genus Ureibacillus. The sequence goes on along the minus strand of DATMFE010000530.1, from coordinate 17,339 downwards.
TTGAACTCGGACAACGTGTCGGTCCGGAAAAATTAATGGGCTATATTAAGGATTTTGGATTTGGTGAAGGCACCGGTTCTAATATTCCTGGTGAAGCAAAAGGAATATTATTTTCTGAGGACCGGTTTGGTCCAGTAGAACATGCAACCACCTCTTTTGGCCAAGGTATTTCGGTAACACCAATACAACAAATTACTGCCGTTGCTGCAGCAATAAATGGTGGGAAATTATTTACACCTTATGTTGTATCAAAAATTGTTGATCCAGAAACAGGGAAAGTGATTCATGAAAACAAACCAGAACTAAAAAAACAGGTGATAAGTGAAGAGACTTCGCAACAGGTTCGCAATGCCCTTGAATCTGTAGTGGCAAATGGTTCAGGACGACAAGCATTCCGTGATGGATTGCGAATCGGAGGAAAAACAGGTACAGCTCAAAAAGTACAAGATGGTCATTATATGGATGGAAATTATATCGTATCCTTTATCGGATTCGCTCCAGCAGATGATCCTGAAATTATTGTTTATGTAGCTGTTGATAATCCGAAAAGTGCAACTGTGTTTGGTAGTACGATTGCTGCGCCAATCGTTGGACAAATTATAGAAGACATTGCACCAACAGTAGGGATAGAAGTTGACCGTGAAGGCCAATTGGAAAAGCAGTATAGATGGGGTGACCCAATTACTGACAGAGTTCCTAATTTAGTAGGTTTATCAGTTGATGAAATTATGAAATTAAACTACCCTTATCGTATTGAAAAACATGGTGAGGGCGACACAGTCGTTTCTCAACTACCAGAACCAGAGAACATTCTTGAAGTAGATGATACAATACATCTATATTTAGGCAATAAATCGAATGAAACAAACACGAATCCAGAAAACGAAACAAATTCTAATGAAGCGAAAACAAATGATGATTCGAATTAGTTTGTGTGTAACATAATTAATAAAAGGTTCTATGAAAGAACATGATTTAAAGGAGATCTAACATGACAATCGCAACAACAATAACCATTTTAGCAATTTCATTCTTGATTTCAGTGATTCTTGCACCTATTTTTATTCCTATATTGCGTAGGATGAAATTTGGTCAAAGCATTCGCGAAGAGGGTCCTAAATCACACATGAAAAAAGCAGGAACCCCGACGATGGGTGGTATCATTTTTTTAATATCAATTATTGCTACAACGGTCATTGTTGGTAATTTAGTAAATGTATTCACTTCACAAACAGTCGTCATGCTACTAGTTTTATGTGGATTCGGTCTAATTGGATTTTTAGATGACGGTATTAAAGTTATTTTTAAACGCAATTTAGGTCTTACCTCTCTCCAAAAACTTGTAGGTCAAATTATTATTTCCATCTTGTCATTCTTACTATTACGAGTTGGTGGATTTGATACAACTATTACAATTCCGTTTGTAGATTGGTCAATTGATTTGGGTATTTTATATGTAGCGTTCCTAATTTTCTGGTTAGTAGGTTTCTCCAATGCGGTAAATTTAACTGATGGATTAGATGGACTAGTTGCTGGAACTGCTTCTATCGCTTTTACCGCTTTTGGTGTAATAGCATTATTTCACGACCAAATTGATGTTGCCATTTTTACATTCTCGATTACCGGTGCATTACTCGGATTTTTACTCTTTAATGCAAATCCAGCCAAAGTCTTTATGGGTGACACTGGATCACTAGCACTTGGTGGTGCACTTGCATTAGTATCCATTCTTGTTAAAGAAGAACTGTTGTTATTAATTATTGGGTTGGTTTTTGTAGTTGAGACATTATCAGTTATTCTTCAAGTGACTTATTTTAAATTAACTGGTGGTAAACGTATATTTAAAATGACACCGATTCACCATCACTTTGAATTATCTGGATGGACGGAAAGAAAAGTTGTAATAGTATTTTGGTTCACGGCATTAGTAGTCGCATTATTAGGTGTGTTATCGGAGGCATTATTATGATTCAGTATGATCAATTACAATATAAAAAAGTGCTCGTGTTGGGACTTGCGAAAAGTGGGGTTGCAGCAGCTGAGCTATTGCACGAATTAGGAGCCTTTGTAACGGTAAATGATTCAAAACCTTTTGAGGAAAACCCACAAGCACAAAGCTTATTGCAAAATGGAATAACAGTAATTTGTGGTAGACATCCAGAAGATTTACTGGATGAAGGGTTTGAACTAATTGTTAAGAATCCAGGAATTCCTTATAGTAACCCAATCATTCAAGATGCATTAAATCGTAACTTACCAGTAATTACAGAAGTCGAGCTAGCTTATTTAATAAGTGAAGCTCCTTTCATCGGAATTACTGGTACAAACGGTAAAACAACTACAACAACATTAATATTTGAGATGTTAAAGAACGGGAATAGAAATCCTCTTATTGCTGGTAACATTGGAACTGTTGCTTGTGGAGTTGCTAAAGAAGCTACAAAAGAAGATTGTATCGTAACGGAGTTATCTTCATTCCAGTTAATGGGGATCAAAACGTTTAAACCTAAAATTGCGATTTTAACAAATCTATATGATGCTCATCTAGATTATCATGGGACATTTGAGGAATATGCAAAGGCAAAAATGAATATTACAAAAAATCAGGACGAGTCGGATTGGTTTATATTTAATGGAAATCAACCAATTCTTCAAGAGTATGTGAAGGAATCAAAAGCAAAGAAGGTACCATTTAATTCAACACATAGAACAGAAGAAGGTATTAGTGCTGATGAAACAACAATCTATTGGCAAGGCAAACCATTTATTGATCGTTCCATTATTGCTCTTCCTGGCAAACACAATTTAGAAAATATATTAGCAGCATTGGCCGCGTGTATTCTTTATGGTTGTGAAAAGGAAAAGATGGAAGAAGTATTGCAAACCTTTACTGGTGTTCGCCATCGTACACAATTTGTAAGAGAGTGGAATGGTAGAAAAGTTTATAACGATTCAAAAGCCACAAATTGCCTTGCAACGAAAGTTGCGCTCGATGCATTTACTCAACCAACAATATTAATTGCTGGAGGGCTGGACCGTGGACATTCTTTTGAAGAATTACGTGGTTCTATGAAAAATGTTGTAGGTGTTGTTGCATTTGGACAAACAAAAACACGTTTTATCGAGTTTGCAAACTCTTGTGGTGTAGATAACACAGTAGAAGCAGAAAATGTTGAAGATGCAGTTCAAAAAGCAGCTACGATATCGAATCCTGGAAATGTTATTTTATTATCTCCTGCATGTGCTAGTTGGGACCAATATAAGAGTTTTGAAGTGCGCGGAGATTTGTTTATTGAAGCAGTCATGAAGCTAAACTAAGTAATTGAAGAAAGGATGCCTTAGCTGAAGTTTACTTATAAGAGACTTTTTATAACCTCAGCAATTTTGTTATCAGTAGTTGGTATTTTGTTTATCTTTTCTGCTGGTACATACTGGAGTTCCGTACATTATGAAGGTGAAACACCTTTCTATATAAGACAACTTATTTATTTAGTTATAGCAGTCATTGTTTTCATTACAGTTACAAATATGCCATTATTCACAGAAGAGAAAACTTGGATCACCTTATACATGATCTCATTAGCATTATTAGTGCTAGTGTTAGTCCCTGGAATCGGTCTTTCACGAAACGGGTCTCAAAGTTGGATCGGTTTAGGTCCTCTCACTATGCAACCAGCGGAATTAGTAAAAATTACAACGCTTATGTACTTAAGCTTTTTGTTAAGTAGAGTGAAGAATAGTGAAAGGGTTGTACAATTTAAACACTTTTTAATTCTAATTATTCCTTGTGCCCTAATTATGTTACAACCCGATTTTGGATCAGTTTTTATCTTAATTGTGTCGGCATTTATTTTATTTTTCGTAGCGAGATACCCAGTAAAATTATATATAGGGGCTATTGCACTGGGTGTCACTGGGTTAGCTGTATTAATAATGTCAGCACCGTATCGTTTACAGAGAATTTTTGCTTTTATTGATCCTTGGGGGGACCCATTAGGTGCAGGTTTCCAAGGTGTACAATCGATGTTAGCGATCGGACCTGCGGGCTTATTAGGACACGGATTTGGGGATAGTCGTCAAAAGTATTTGTATTTACCAGAGCCTCAAAATGACTTTATCTTTTCCATTATTTTAGAGGAAATTGGCTTTTTTGGTGGCTGCGTTATTTTGTTATTATTTGGCTTGTTCATATATTCTGGTGTTGGACTGGCTATGCAAGCAACGCAAAGTTCCCATTTTTACGCTGTTGTATCACTAGTTAGTATGATTGGTTTCCAAGCTTGTTTAAATATTGGCGTAGTTATTGGGTTGATCCCAGTTACTGGTGTGACATTACCATTTATTAGTTATGGTGGAACGTCATTAATGATTATTTGGTTCATCGTTGCCATTGTTATAAGCTTTTCAAATCGAACCGAAACGAAATCTTAAAGGAAAAGGAGGGGGAGTAAAAATGGAGAAAATAATCGATATAGAAGATCGTATACCAACATTGCGTGAAAAAAGAAGAAAACGAACAAATAAAAAATTTATTTTTTTAATTACATTATTTTTCATCACTTTATTTTTACTCCTTTATTTCCAATCCTCCTATAGTGACATAAAAACCATCAATATAAAGGGTTCGACGATTGTTGGTGAAGATGTATACATAGATCAATCGACTCTGCAAGTTGGACAATCCATGTGGAGTTTTAGGGAAAAAGAAATTGAGGAACAATTGAAAACATTGGAATGGGTAAAAGAAGTAGATGTAAAAAAACGTTGGCTTACTTCAGTAGATATAAATATTGAGGAATGGCAAAAAGTCGCCTATGTCTCAGAAAATAACGTATTTTACCCTATTTTGGAGAATGGCGTTATTTTTAAAGAATCTAGCACAAACGAACCGATTGACGCGCCTATTTTTTTAGCCTTTGAAGATAATGACATGCGAAAAAAACTGTTAAAGGAATTAGCTAATCTTAAACCTACAGTTTTGGCATTAATTTCTCAAATTAATTCAACACCTTCAGAGTCAGATCCATATGCCGTGACTTTATTTATGAATGATGGCTATGAGGTAAGAGCAGAGATTAACTCGCTTGCAGAAAAATTAAATTACTATCCATCCATTATTGCACAAATTGAAAATTCGGGTGAATTTGAAAAAGGTATTATCGATATTGAAGTTGGGACCTATTATCGTTCGTTTTCAGAAGAATATTCTTATGAAGTTATAACTGATACTAATTCTGATGAATCTATAGATATAGATGATACAGAAAATGATAATGCTAATACAGACGAACAGGAAGTGTTAGCAGATGAGTAGAAATAAATATATGAAGCCCCCTTCTCGAAAAAGTATGATTATTTTAATTGTATGCATCGTAACGGGATTTATTATCGGTTATTCTTACAATTTAACAAAAGAAAATCGAAAATTATCTAGTTCTTATGTAAATAAGGATGAATCCTATCGAGAAGATTTGATACAACAACAGGAAAGAAACAAAGAACTTTCAGAAGAGTTAAACGGACTCCAACAAACAATTCGGGAATATGAGAAGTCATTTGCTTCAAATGAAGATGAATATGATACCCTTCTTCAAGAAGCAGAAAAGCTGCGCTTGATGTTAGGTGAGTTTCCAGCAGTTGGACAAGGCATTCGCATTACTCTGGATGATGCTGAATACGATCAAAATAATACAAATCCAAATGATTATATCGTTCATGAAAGCCATATTTTTAGAGTGATTAATGAATTGAAAATTTCAGGTGCTGAAGCCATTTCTATCAATGGTCAAAGGTTAAAATCAAACTCTTATATTAATTGTACTGGCCCTGTAATTACAATTGATGGGAACCAATACCCCGCACCTTTTGTGATTGAAGCAGTGGGTAATCCGGATGTGTTAATATCTTCACTTCAGATTGTAGGGGGAGTCTTTGACCAATTAATTAATGATCAAATCGTTGTAACTCTCGAACGAAGCAATCAACTTTCCATGCCTTCTGTAAACGGAAATCAAAGTTAAGACACACTCAGGAGGGGAACAATATGAACATGAAGGTAGTGACCCGAATCACCATTGTGTCATTTATTGTGGGACTAATGATTGCCATTCAATATAATACAGTGAAAGAACCTGCTGAAAGAGATACTCGAGATGCTTGGGAATTAAGACAAGCACTTACACAAGAAAAAAGTAGACACTCTCAATTACTTTCTGAAATATTAACTTTGAATGAAGTGATCAATAAATATAAAAGCGCCGATACAGAAAATCAGGGAGACATTTTACAAAGTACTGTTGAGCAATTAAAACAAAAAGCAGGATTATCAAAAGTCTCCGGCCCTGGACTTATTGTTACAATTAGTCCAGCAATGGAATTAGTTCAATCAGGCTTTCCTATAGAACCGGTATCTCCAGAATTACTATATCGTTTAGTAAATGAAATCAACCGATTTGGTGGACTTTATGTTGAAATAGACGGACAAAGGGTTGTTCATACTACTGCAATTCGTGATATCAACGGGGCAACTACAGTGAATGGTATACCTATTAGTGAAACATCAATCAAAATTAAAGTCATTACAGAAAGTCTTGAGAAAGCTGAAAAACTAAATAATTACTTAAATATTTCATCTTTCAAAGATGCTTTTTATATTGATAATTTAAATTTAGAAATCGGTAATGCTGAAAAGAAAGTAACAGTTTCTGAATTTGATGGAACTTTATCAAATGAATATCTAATTGTACAAAACAAAGGGGAATAAAATATGTGGTTACCACTGTTAGGATTAATATTAGGACTTGCCTTAGGATTGTTAACCGATATTCACATTCCATCAATGTATGAAAACTATTTATCCATTGCCGTGCTTGCAGCGTTAGATACATTATTTGGTGGTATTCGTGCTTACCTGCAACAAGTATATGATGATAAAGTATTCATTACTGGATTTTTCTTTAATATTGCGTTAGCTGCTGGACTTGCTTTTTTAGGTGTACATTTAGGTGTTGACTTGTATTTAGCTGCCATTTTTGCCTTCGGTGTCCGTCTTTTCCAAAATATTGCAGTCATTCGACGAATATTGATACAAAAATGGGATGAAAGACATATAAAAAAGAGTGAAAAAACTGTAGAATAACGGTAAAATCTTATAGTAAGTAGTAATTACACTTAGACAATATCTATAATTTACAATAGAATGAATGTAAGAGTTTTCAAAGGAGGTGCGGTAAGGTTGAAAAATCAAGATATATACATTTCACTGGACATAGGCTCATCTACAATTAAAGTTTTAATTGGTGAGGTAAATAACGATCAATTACATGTCATTGGGGTCGGGAATGTGAAATCAAACGGCGTTCGAAAAGGTGCAATTGTTGATATAGATGCAACAGTTCAATCAATTCGAAAAGCGGTAGAAGAAGCTCAACGAATGACAGGAATTGCTATTAACGAGGTAGTATTAGGAATTCCTGCAAATCAAACTGCATTACAAACTGTTAAAGGGGTAGTTGCAGTAAATAGCGATAACCGTGAAATTACGGATGATGATTTAGAAAGAGTAATTGAATCCGCACAAGTCATGTCGATTCCGCCTGAACGAGAATTAGTAAATTTACTACCAAAACAATTTATTGTTGATAATTTAGATGAAATTAAAGATCCACGTGGTATGATTGGAATACGTTTAGAAATGGACGCTACAATGATTACAACATCTAAGACTTTATTACATAATGTATTACGTTGTGTTGAGCGTGCAGGGTTAAAAATTCGAGAGATCTATTTACAACCATTAGCGGCTGGTTACTTTGCTTTGACAGAGGATGAAAAAAACCAGGGAACTGCCTTTATTGATTTAGGTGGTGGTTCCACTACAATTTCAGTTTTTGAAGATGGACTTCTAACACATGCTGGAGTAATTCCGGTAGGTGGAGAACACATAACAAAAGACTTATCCATCATTTTGAAAACAACAACAGAACAAGCTGAAAAAATTAAAAAACAATTTGGACATGCTTATTACGATGATGCTTCAGAAGACGAAATTTTTGAAGTTCCTGTATCTGGTACAGATATGGTAGATCAGTACAATCAAAAATATATTTCTGAGATTATCGGTGTAAGATTAGAAGAAATGTTTGAATTAATATTGGATGAGCTTGCTAGATTAGGTGTACGTGATTTACCTGGTGGAATTGTACTTTCTGGGGGCGTTGCTCAATTAGAAGGTGTAGCCCAACTAGCCCGTCAAGTCATGCAAACACGAGTGAGAGTTTATACACCTGATTATATTGGTGTCCGTGAACCTGCATATACAACAGCTGTAGGATTAATCAAATACGCTAGCATGGAAGATGAGTTTTACGGCAGAAGTAATACTTCTCAAGTAACATATGCAACAGTTGGAGCAACTACAACTCCTACTAAAAAGCATTCAAATTCTGGCGAAAAGGCCGATAACAGTAATAAACCAAGTGTCATCAACAAAGCAAAGAAACTGTTTGATAAGTTTTTTGAATAGAAACTGAAATTTTACGACTAGAGCGGTAGGAGGAAAAAATATGTTGGAATTTGATACTAGTATCGACCAGCTGGCTAACATCAAAGTAATTGGCGTTGGTGGCGGCGGTAATAACGCGGTAAATAGAATGATTGAACACGGAGTACAGGGTGTTGACTTTATAGCAGTTAATACTGATGCTCAAGCTTTAAATCTATCAAAAGCTGAATATAGATTACAGATTGGTAATAAGCTAACTCGTGGTTTAGGTGCAGGAGCAAATCCAGAGGTTGGTAAAAAGGCTGCTGAGGAAAGCCGAGAACAAATTGAAGAGGTTTTACGTGGAGCAGATATGGTCTTTGTAACTGCTGGAATGGGTGGCGGAACAGGAACTGGTGCTGCACCTGTAATTGCTTCAATTGCCCGTGACTTAGGAGCTTTAACGGTTGGAGTTGTAACTCGTCCATTCTCATTTGAGGGGAAAAAACGTCAAACTCAAGCAATTGGTGGTATTTCTGCAATGAAAGAAGCAGTAGATACGCTAATTGTTATTCCAAATGACAAACTTCTTCAAATTGTAGATAAAAATACACCAATGCTTGAAGCTTTCCGTGAGGCTGATAACGTTTTACGTCAAGGGGTTCAAGGTATTTCTGACTTAATTGCAACACCAGGTTTAATCAACCTAGACTTTGCTGACGTAAAAACAATCATGTCGGACAAAGGTTCAGCATTAATGGGTATCGGGATTGCAACTGGTGAAAATCGCGCGACTGAAGCTGCGAAAAAGGCAATCTCTAGTCCGCTTTTAGAAACTTCAATTGATGGTGCTAAAGGTGTTATCATGAATATTACTGGTGGATCTAACTTAAGTTTATTTGAAGTACAAGAAGCTGCGGATATCGTAGCATCTGCTTCAGATGAAGAAGTAAATATGATTTTTGGTTCCGTGATCAATGAGAACTTAAATGACGAAATTATCGTGACTGTAATTGCTACAGGCTTTACTGAAGAAACGTTGACACAACAACCAAAAGCTCGTACTTTAAATGGTGCAGTTCGAAATACACAAAATACTACTACTAGTCGTGAACGAGTAGAACAACCTCAAAATGAGCCTGTTCGAAATAATAATAATCAAGTGAATCAACCTCAAGAAGACATGTTAGATATTCCAACATTTTTACGTAATCGTAATCGAAATCGTTAATTTTTATAAAGAGATTGGAAAAGGGTACACCTTTTTCCAGTCTCTTTTTTATGCTAATAGGTTTCAAAAATTTAATATAAGTGGTTTTCCATAGTAAATGATAATTCGATATACTTTCTAATATTCCCTGAAATTTCAGAGGTAAATAAAGATTGATTTTTATATAAATCTTCTTTATTTGCCTCTTTTTATTAATTTTTTGTCGATTTACTCAGCATTATGAAATGCTTTGTCAAAAATATTTTTAGATTATGTACGACCGTTTGACAATTTCTACAAACCTCAAATGATAATCTATCAATAGGAGGACGCTAAAATGATTGGAGAATTACTCGTACTATACAATACGTTATTTAATTACTTTTTATTAAAGTTTACACAAGAAATAACGGGTTTGTATGTCAAACGTAGTAGGTTGATCCTGAGTGCATTTTGTAGCGGACTTATCGCAAGTATTTTGCATCATTCTTTACTTGGAGCTGTGCTTAGTTTCGTCATTCTAATTGGGGTAGCGTTTTCATTTCGTATTCAGTCATTAATCAAACAAGGAACTGTACTATTTATTGCAACATTTTTTCTAGGTGGTTTATTAACGAGTTTATTACCCTTCTTACTCAAACAATCTGATTTTCTATTTTTCATCTTCTGTACGTCAATTGCATTTATAAGTTTATCTGCTATTCATCAAAAGTGGAGAAGTATGAAAAAAGAGAATATACAGCATTCGTTTGTTGTCCAATGTGAATTGATGCTTTTGCAAAATTCCTATCATTTAAGGGGTTTTATCGATACTGGTAATGAATGTGTGGAACCAATGAGTCAAAAGCCAGTACATTTCCTCTCGTATAATGCGGTTTCTACAAACCTACCTAGTGACTTTCATGAAGCGTTACTGAGATGGGATGAAAAAAATCCTTATCAATTAGGAATGTTTCCACCTGCTGTTTACCCCAAAATTCGAATTTTGACACTCTCCACTGTGCAAAAAGAGAAGTCCACAGTACTTGCATTTCGATTTGATCGACTGAAAATAAGCGGAACTACAAATAAAGAAATCTATGATGAATATGTTGTATTTACTCGCAACGATGCTAAGTACCCACAAGATGCACAAATGATATTACACGTTTTAGCGCTTTAACTTCATATTTATTGAATTGATTCATAAAGGGGGAAAATGATTGTTTAAAACTGTAATAGCCTTTTTTCAAAAAATTTGGAGTAAGTTTCGTACTAAGGGAACGTACTATATAGGGGGGCACGATTCATTGCCAGTACCATTATCTAGAGAAGAAGAAATGACAGTTATTGAAGCCTTTATGAATGGGGATTTACGAGCTCGCGATACATTAATTGAACGAAATCTAAGATTAGTTGTTTATATTGCTAGAAGATTTGATAATACAGGTACACCAATTGAAGATTTAATTAGTATCGGCTCCATTGGTCTTATAAAGGCGATCGAAACATTTAACACAGAAAAAAACATAAAACTCGCAACCTATGCATCACGCTGTATTGAAAATGAAATATTAATGCATTTACGTAAAACAAGTCGAATGAAAGGTGAAGTATCTTTAGACGAACCACTTAATTCCGATCCTGATGGCAATGAATTATTATTATCCGATATTTTAGGGACAGAAGAAGAGATTATTATGAATGATGTTGAGAAAAAAATTGAGCGAGCAACAATGTTCCAAGCGATTAATGGTCTTAGTGAGAGAGAAAGATATATCATGGAATGTCGTTTCGGCTTAAATGGAAAACAAGAAATGACGCAAAAAGAAGTTGCTGATCATTTAGGTATTTCTCAATCTTATATTTCTCGCCTTGAGAAAAAAATCATTCTAGATTTACGTGAACATTTAAATCAGCCTATTTCTTGATGTTATTAACTGAATATTCAAATATAATGAATTTAAACCTTAAAAAATCTCAATCTTACCAATCATAATATGCACTATATTCGTTAATTAACATCGTTTGAACTTGTTTGTATACAAGTTCATTGGATGAAATTGGACGAGATATATGTGCATATTCTTTTTTATTCCGGACAAACTTAAAAAACAGTTCAGAGAAATAAAAATAGTTCGGAGGAAAAGAAGATGGTGCGTACAAAAGTAGAGCTTTGTGGTGTTGATACAGCTTCTTTGCCAGTACTAAAACATGAAGAGATGAGAGAGTTGTTTGTTCGATTACAGAGTGGAGAAGAATGGGTTAGAGATGAGCTAGTCATATGTAACCTAAGACTTGTTCTTAGTATTGTAGGAAGATTTTCTTATCGCGGAGAACAAGCGGATGATTTATTCCAAGTAGGCTGTATCGGTCTATTAAAAGCAATAGATCATTTTGATTTAAAGCATAATGTTCGATTTTCAACATATGCTGTACCAATGATTATTGGTGAAATTCGAAGACATCTAAGAGACCATCATGCATTAAGAGTTTCTAGATCACTAAGGGACATTGCATATAAAGCAATGCAGGCAAAGGAGAAGTTCATTTCAGAAAATTTATATGAACCAACCATAGAACAATTAGCTGAAATGATTGAAATGAAAAAAGAAGATGTACTATATGCATTAGATGCCATACAAGACCCATTATCTTTACAAGAACCCATCTATTCAGATGGTGGAGATGCAGTGTTTATTATGGACCAACTCCGTGATGATGATGTATCAGAAGAACAGTGGGTAGCATACGTTAGTGTGAAAGAAAGTATGCAAAAACTTGATGAAAGACAACAAATGATACTAGCAAAAAGATTTTACTACGGTGAAACACAGACTGAAATCGCAAAGTCTTTAGGTATTTCTCAAGCACAGATATCACGACTAGAAAAAAATGCAATTGAGACAATGCAAAAAGATTATAAAATAAATTAATTGAACTAACTTCAATTGAAAATAGTAAATCTAATATATCATCAAAACATTGACGCACTAGGTTCGAGCTTAGTGCGTTTTTATTTTCATTTAGAAAGGAGAACAGATCGTGAGGTTTTCAACTGTTCAACAAAAGGAAATTATTGAAGCATCAAGCGGTCGATTTATTGGGTTTATTGTTGATGCGGAGGTCGATGAACATACTGGGAAAATCGTTTCTTTTCTCGTTTCGGAGCCGAAAAAATTTCTATCGTTTTTACAAGGTGAAGAAGCTGTGATGAAAGTCCTAATAAGTGATATCTTAGTAATAGGAAAGGATGTCATTTTAGTAAAGTCTGCATATGAATAGGACGCGCAAATCATTGAAAATTACTATACACATTGATACAATATATTAAAATGAAGTAAAGTTGGGTAATTTATGGCAAAGATAAGTGAAAATTTATTGGATATACAAAAAACAATTGAAGCAGCACAAAAGAAGAGCAACTTTTCTCAGCAAGTTACTATAATAGCGGTTACAAAACAGGTAACAACAGAAAGAGCTAAAGAAGCATTAGATAATAATATTCTTCACTTAGGTGAGAATCGTCCAGAAGGATTATTAGCTAAAAAAGAAGAATTAAAAGATAAGGCGATTTGGCATTATATTGGTTCACTACAAACTAGAAAAGTGAAACAAGTAATCAATGAAATTGATTATCTTCATTCTCTCGACAGATTGAGTTTAGCAGAGGAAATTGAAAAACGAGCCGAAAAATCTGTGAAATGCTTTGTACAAGCAAATGTTTCAGGAGAAGAGTCAAAACATGGGTTAGATAGGGAAGAAGTGATTCCTTTTATCCAATCTTTAGCACAATATACTAAAATTCAAATTGTCGGATTAATGACGATGGCACCGAATACAGAAGATGAGTCTGTCATTAGAAAAGTTTTTTCAGATTTAAAAAAGTTGCAACAAGAAGTTGTCGAACTAAAGTTGCCACATGCACCATGCAATGAATTATCAATGGGGATGTCAAATGATTATGAAATCGCAGTTGAAGAAGGTGCAACGTTTGTAAGAATCGGGACAGCGCTTGTTGGATAGAAAAGAGGGGATTTTATGAGTATGAAAAACAAAATTAAAAATTTCTTTTACTTAGAAGAAGAAGAGGAACAAGATTTACAGCCCGTAAGTCAACCTCCAGTCAAACAACAACAACAACAAGAGCAAGCGGCTATTAAAACTCGTGCGAAAAAAGAACGTAAAACAGAACAAGAAACGCCTTTTAATGTTGTTAGTATTCAATCAGCGAACTCAATGAAAAACTCAAAAGTTGTAATAGTGGAACCACGTGTGTATGCGGAAGCTCAAGATATTGCAGAACATCTAAAAAATAAACGAGCAATTATTGTAAATTTACAACGTATTGATCGGGAACAGGGAGTGCGTATCATTGACTTTTTAAGTGGTACTGTTTACGCTCTAGCTGGAGATATTCAGAGAATCGGAACGGATATTTTCTTATGTACACCTGAAAATGTTGAAGTTAGTGGTGAAATAACAAACTATTTATACGATGATATTTAATAAACTAGTGAGGTAAAATAATCTTATGGATTTGATACAAATACTTAATACAATATCGATGTTATTTATGATATACCAATTTATGATTATTGGTTACATACTAATGTCGTGGATCCCTTCAGCTCAAGAGTCAAGTATTGGTCGATTGCTTTCAAAATTCGTTGAGCCATACTTAGGATTTTTTAGAAAGTTCATCCCACCAATTGGTATGATTGATTTTTCTCCAATTATAGCGCTATTACTATTAGATTTTATTCGAAGAGGCGTATTTATCGTAGTTCAAAATATTTATAATGTTTTAATATAAATTCGTTAAATTCCCTACGCAATGTAGGGTTTTTTAATTTTCAATATTTCATATAGAATAATGATTACAACTATGTATTAAGGAGATCATATGGAACATCTTATCCAACATTTTAGAAAAGAAGAACAACCTTTCATAGAAAGAGTAATGGAATGGCAACGTGATGTAGAATACCGTCATCATTTGCGTTTAACAGACTTTTTAGACCCACGTGAGCAATTTATCGTATCTAGCATCATTGGACAAAATGATGATCTCAGTCTGAAATCTTACGGTGTCTTCGATGAAGCTGAAAGAAGAAGAATGATTATTTGCCCTGCTTATATGGATGTGATACCAGAAGATTTTCAAATATCCGTTTTCACTATTCACTATCCTTCCAAATTTCTGCAATTAAAACATCGTGATGTATTAGGTGCCCTGCTTTCACTTGGGATGAACCGTTCTAAATATGGCGACATCAAAATTGAAGACAATGAAATTCAATTTGCCATATCGAAAGAAATCTCTGATTATGTACAAACTAATTTAGTTAGTATTGGCAAAGCTAAAATACAAATTGAGTCATTAAATGATTTAAATCAGTTAATACAAAGCAATGAAAAATGGATTGAAAAATCGTTAACAGTATCATCTATGCGTCTTGACTCCATACTATCAGTAGCGTTAAAAATATCTCGCGAAAAATCTAAACTACTCATACAAGCAGGAAAAGTAAAAGTAAATTGGACTGTTAGAGAGTCTAGTTCTTTTGAACTTCAAGAAGGAGATATACTATCTGTCAGTGGATTTGGGCGAATAAAACTTTTAAAGTCTGAAGGACGTACAAAAAAAGAGAAAATTCGACTTGTAATAGGTCATTTAGAACAAAAATGAACCTTCTTTGTTAAAATTTATCAAATTATAATGCGAAGTTACTTTTTCATCTGTATAATAGAATAAAATGACCTGATAGAAGGAGTGTAGTTAAAATGCCATTATCACCTCTTGATATACATAATAAGGAATTTACTCGTGGTTTCCGAGGCTATGTAGAAGACGAAGTAAATGAGTTCCTAGATCAAGTAATAAAAGATTACGAGATTCTATTACGTGAAAAAAAGGAATTAGAAGAGAAAATTAAAACAATGTCAGAACGCATGTCCCATTATAATACACTCGAAGAAACGTTACAAAAATCAATTGTTGTTGCTCAAGAGGCAGCTGAAGAGGTTCGCCGTAATGCTGGTCAAGAAGCAAAATTAATCATTAAAGAAGCAGAGAAAAATGCTGATCGTATCATTAATGAAGCATTAACAAAATCTCGCAAAATTGCTATTGAAATTAATGATTTGAAAAAGCAATCGAAAGTATTCCGCAATCGTTTTAAAATGTTAGTTGAAGCCCAATTAGATATGCTTAAATCAGATGATTGGAATATGCTAATGGAATATGATGTTGGTCTAACAGAAATTCAAGATCAAAAACGCTTGGATGAAGATGTGAATCCATATCAACCAGATTCTTACAAAAATTCTTTTTATGATGAAAATGATGAAGATAAAAGAGAAATAACAGATGATGAATTAAATCATTTGTTATAATAATTGCATCTAGTAAAATTATACTTTTTGCTTGACTGAAATAATTCCTTTTTTTATACTGATTCACGATAAGTAAATTTAATATACTATATAGTGTTGATGGAGATAGTATTTTTTGAACAGCTGACAAAAGCGATTCGAGGGTGGTGGAAGCTCGAACATAGTGTTCAAAAAAGAACATCCCTCCTGAACTAAATCACTGAAATGAAAACTTCGTATAATTGGCCATTCTATGCCCCTTATATGATGATGTTAAATAGTAAGTGATTTCGTCTTTACACGACGTTACAGTGTCTAAGAGGCAAAAATGACTTTATTTTAAATTTTTGCGAATTAGGGTGGTACCACGATTACATAGCTTTTCGTCCCTTTATGGGATGAAAAGCTTTTTTTGTGGTTAAAAATGGAACAGTATGTTAAAAATTGCATAGAGTACGCCTTGGCTTCGGCTATAACGGGGCGAGTTGTAACATTCACTTCTTTGCAAAGGTAATTACAAGAACAACTAGGAGGAAAAATAACATGGTAGAGTACAAAGATACGTTATTAATGCCAAAAACTGATTTCCCAATGCGCGGAAACTTACCGGCAAATGAACCAAAAATTCAAGAGAAATGGGACGAAATGGACATCAATGCATTAGTCAACAAACGCACAGAAGGTCGTCCTGAATTCGTATTACATGATGGACCACCGTATGCAAATGGTGATATTCATATTGGACATGCATTAAACAAAGTAATCAAAGATATGATTAACCGTCACCGTTCAATGACTGGTTACCATGTACCATATGTTCCAGGGTGGGATACTCATGGATTACCAATCGAGCAAGCGCTAACGAACAAAGGTGTCAAACGTAAAGAAATGACAATAGCAGAGTTCCGTGAGCTTTGTGAAAAATATGCATATGAACAAATTGAAAATCAAAAATCTCAGTTTAGACGTTTAGGTGTTCGTGGAGATTGGGAAAATCCATATATCACATTAAAGCCTGAATTTGAATCTCGTCAAATTGAAGTATTCGGTAAAATGGCTGAAAAAGGCTATATCTACAAAGGGCTAAAACCAGTGTATTGGTCTCCTTCTTCAGAATCAGCTTTAGCTGAAGCAGAAATCGAATACAAAGATATTAAATCGCCTTCGATTTATGTAAGCTTTGGTATTAAAGATGCAAAAGGTGTAGTTCCTGAAGATGCAAAATTCATCATCTGGACGACAACACCATGGACAATTCCAGCAAACTTAGGGATTTCATTAAACCCTGAA
>DATMFE010000529.1:0-2003 GCA_035556295.1 Ureibacillus sp. | reverse complement strand
AAACGGATAAAATTAAACTATTGCAAGTGAGTTTCGCAAAAAAAGCCGATTTTCTTTTTGTAGAATCGGCTATTCTTTTTATCTTGTGAAGAAATGTACTTAAATTAACCTGCCCGATAGTTTAAGTACAACATTTCACAATCTATCTTGTTGAAAAAGAAAAAGTCCAACCTTCTTCTTATTGTATTTACATTGCATTCTCACCATATTTGTTCAACCCAAGCACTATGATTTACACCACCCCATCGGGTAGGATTTCGTCAGCCGAACTGTTACGGTAAATTCTCGCACCTATTAACCGAGCTTATAACACGCTTTTCCTTACTAAGCAACGTGCTATTCAACGTAGGCAAAGCCTTTCGGATCGTTACTTCCTCATTAGACTCCTCGATATAACCCTTCAGTTTTAGAAATCTAAAACTGCCTGACCTTTACTGAATTTGTGTGACCACAATTCATTTGAGCCAGGAACATTTCGCACGAAGTATCGCCCCCTTTAGTTAAGGAAGGTCTATTAATTTTCATCTTTTTTATATACTAATTTCAATCTATTATAAAACTAGAATAATGACCTAATGGATAGGAAAATACATATTACCGAACAAGCATAGAAGAGTAAAGCCGTTTTAAAATTCCTCCTAAATTTAATAGCGTAAGCACAAAAGAAGATAGCTGCTGCTAATTTGGAACAACTTCGTAAATAAGCATGATTTGAAAAAAATGAACTGCTTAAAATAATTGAAGCAAGGAAAGTTATAGAAATTAGTATTTTGAACCACAAAGGTTCATTCAGAAACACTTTAATCATAAGTTTTATCCGTTGCATGAGGGTACAACTCCCTTCAATTATTATATATTTAAGCATATGTCGATATTTTAAAAGTAACCCCTTTCAACTCCAAATGTAGTTGGCAATCCTCCCTCCCTTTTCTATATGGTTACTTATCTATTACCAGTCATTTAATATTCCTTATTCACTAACCTGATCCATTAGTAAAAAAGCGACTGCTCGTATTGAACAATCGCAACCCGTTAGTTTAAGAAGAAAGCTACTTAAGATTATTCTACAATCGCCCGATTGTGGAATAAACAACCAGCTGGCTTTGGTAGCCCTGCTGTTCAAGTAATCGTACCTATAGCTTAATCAGCAACCTTTTTTCTATATTTAGTTCTACAATTTAAAGGTTTATTAACAAAGAATTAAGAATATAAATAATAAAAGTCAGAAAAGTTGGAGAGTGGTAACATGATTCATGATATAAAGGAATATGTAAAATATTTAGATGGCATTCATAAACGAACGATGCAATATGTAAAATTAATACCTAATGAACTCTTAGATTGGAAGCCTTCTGAAGATAAATTTTCTACAGGTGATTTATTGCGACATATCGCATCATCTCGATTGATGTTTCTTGGCCTGTTTGAACATGGTTCGTGGACATACACAGGACATGATACTGGTAAGGGGCATTCACTTGAGGATATTTCAAATTATTTAGAGGAATGCCAGATTAAACTAACAGAGGGTCTATTAAAAGTTGGAAACAATGTGTTGACAAAAAAGGTTTTAACACTTCATGGTCATGAAGTTAGTGCGTGGAGAATACTTATGGCAATCCCAGAACATGAAATCCATCATCGCGGGCAAATCTCTACATATTTACAAGTGAACAAAATTGAACCACCTCAAATTTTCGGATTAAAAATTGAGCAAGTTAAAACATTATAACTTTATGTAAGAGCTTAGGACATCATCGTATGTCCAAAGCTTTATTTTTTTGTCTTTCTACACACAACTGAGGGAGTTTAAGTGGAAATATACACAATCTATTCACCCTCACCAACTTTCTTTAAAAGCGTTGTTATAGTGATAGGTAAGCTTTTGAAGTTATCGCCAGCTTTTCCCCCACCTCACACCGTACGTGAGACTTTCACCTCATACGGCGTTCCAACTAATCCAATTCATTCAATATTTTTATGTGTATGCAAGATGAAATTTG
>DATMFE010000528.1:0-9743 GCA_035556295.1 Ureibacillus sp. | reverse complement strand
GGAGAGGTAGCGAAGTGGCTAAACGCGG
The DNA here is from genome assembly GCA_035556295.1 of Ureibacillus sp. Classification (GTDB taxonomy): domain Bacteria; phylum Bacillota; class Bacilli; order Bacillales_A; family Planococcaceae; genus Ureibacillus. The sequence continues at coordinate 9,715 of DATMFE010000528.1, read as the reverse complement.
CGGACTGTAAATCCGCTCCTTCGGGTTCGGCGGTTCGAATCCGTCCCTCTCCACCAGTTAATGGGGTATAGCCAAGCGGTAAGGCAACGGATTTTGATTCCGTCATGCCCTGGTTCGAATCCAGGTACCCCAGCCATTTTTTTATGGGCCATTAGCTTAGTGGTAGAGCATCTGACTCTTAATCAGAGGGTCGTAGGTTCAAGTCCTACATGGCCCATTGCAAAAACTTTATTATTTTCATAGTATAATCCTTTACTTTTGTAAAGGATTTTTTTATTTGCGTATTTATCTAATTTGAGAAAACTACTATTTCTATTTATGTATAAAAATACAATAAAATGTCAAGTTGAGCCACCTACCTTTACTGTTTAAAATGTAAATAGGGGGGAATAGAAATGCAGAAAAATATATCTATTATTGGGGTACCATCTGATTATGGTCAAAGAAGACGTGGAGTCGACATGGGACCAAGTGCTATTCGTTATGCTGGAGTAGTTGAAAGACTAGAAGCATTGGGGTATGACGTTAATGATGAAGGGGATATTCAAGTAAAGAGAGATAATTTAATAATTGAGCAAAATAATAAGCTACTCAATATAAATGACATCATTAAAATTAGTACAGAACTTGGAAATAGAGTAAAAAGTGTTATAGAAGAAAATCGCTTTCCGCTAGTTTTAGGCGGCGACCATAGTATTGCAATCGGGACACTTGCTGGTTTAACAGAACGTTTTAAAAACTTAGGCGTTATTTGGTATGATGCCCATGCTGATTTAAATACACCTGATACAACACCATCAGGCAACATCCATGGAATGCCTTTAGCAGTATGCCTTGGAATAGGTGATGATCGATTAACTAATATACGTGGGTTTGCTCCGAAAATAAAACCTGAGAATATTATTATTATAGGCGCAAGATCAGTGGATCCTGGTGAAAAGGAACTTATTAAGAAACTTGGTATTAAAGTTTATTCGATGCATGAAATTGACCGCATGGGTATGACAAGAGTGATGGAAGAATCTATAAACTATCTAAAGGAAAGACAAGTAGATGGAGTTCATTTGTCACTTGATTTAGACGGATTAGACCCATTATATACTCCAGGAGTAGGAACTCCTGTACCAGGTGGAATAACGTATAGAGAAAGCCATTTAGCTATGGAAATGTTAGAAGAGGCAGGAATTATTACATCTGCTGAATTTGTAGAAGTAAATCCAATATTAGATGAAAAAAACAAAACTGCTGATACTGCAGTTGCTTTAATGGGTTCTTTATTTGGAGAAAAATTAGTTTAAAGTATAACTATATTACTTCTTAAATTTCTTAAGTTATATCAATGTATATTCAATTAATATAAATATCTAAGACCATATGAAATCACTGGACTATTTTATTATGGTTTCAGTGATTTTTCCTTTATGGTAAAATTAACTAATTGGACAATTATTAGGAGTGGGAAACTTCTGCTATAATTTTAATTAAGCCGAAACTTTTTTAACAGAAATACGTAAATATAATGGAAGCAAAAAGGTGGAGAGAAAAACAAGATGGATGCGCTAGTGAACAAAAGAATAAAGCAAGTGCTAAAAGGTGATCAAAACGCATTTTCTGATATTGTGAGCCTCTACCAGCATAAATTATATCAAATATGTTATCGAATGTTAGGTAACAAACATGAAGCGGAAGATATAGCCCAAGAAGCTTTCGTTCGTGCATATATTAATCTTCATTCATTTGATCAGAAAAGGAAATTTTCTACTTGGTTGTACAGGATCGCAACAAATTTGTGCATCGATAGAATTCGAAAGAAAAAGCCTGATTATTATTTAGATGCAGAAATTGCTGGTACTGAAGGACTTGATATGTATTCTCAACTTTCTTCTAACGATCAGCTACCAGATGATGTAGTTGAACAAATGGAGCTACAAGATCGAATACAATATGAAATAAGTAGGTTACCGGATAAATATCGATCTGTAATAGTATTAAAATATATTGAAGAACTCTCTCTTCAAGAAATTAGTGAAATTTTGGATATGCCTTTAGGAACTGTGAAAACTAGAATACACAGAGGGCGTGAAGCTCTGAGGAAGCAATTAAACAACTTGTAGGAGGTTATATGCATGAGTACATGTCCGCAGCATATTGTTGACTATATGCACGAGTACTTAGATGGTGATATCACCCGTGAACATGAACAACAACTCAAAAAACATTTACAAGATTGCTCAACTTGCACGCAGCACATGCATGAATTGAGTAACACTGTAGCTTTTGTAAAAAGTGCAGCACATATAACAGCACCTCCTCATTTTGAAAGAGAGGTTATGAAGCGTCTGCCAAAGCGCAAAAATAGCGTAGGTATCCAAAATTGGTTTAGACGCCATCCAATAATAGTTGCTGCAGCCGTCTTCCTTTTATTTATGAGCGCATCCTTAGTAGGCAGTTACCAAAATAATGAGTTCTCTGTTACAAAACAACCGAACTTATTAGTAGAAGGGCAAACAGTTATTGTCCCAGAAGGCGAAGTAGTTAAGGGTGATATAGTCGTTAGGAATGGCGACCTTATCATTGAAGGGAAAGTAGAAGGGAATGTAACTGTAATAAATGGTCAATACATGGCTTCAAGTGCTGTTGTGACTGGAGAAATTGAAGAAATAGACGAGATGTTTGAATGGCTTTGGTATGAATTGAAAACGATTGGAAATAATTTTGTTGGCCTATTTCAATAAAGGTTAATATATTCAATAAATCGTTCATAAAATACAAATAAGAGGAAGTCTACTCGAACGAGTGGACTTTTTTCTTGGTAACAATCGTGTATATAAATGTAAGCAATCCGTAAAATATAGGCAACACAACTGTTAACCTCATTAATAGAGCTATCTATCGATGAAGTATGATATACTGTTTTTAACATTTATTGATCAAATGCCCCTTAATCTAACATAAATAAGATAAAAAACTCGGACTAGATATAGGGCATTTTAAGTTTAAGGTATTAGCTAGAAAAGTGGGGGATGCCACATGCAAATTATTCAACAATTTACAGATTTTACACCTGTAAATGTGATTGTTAGCTTTTTAGACGTGCTACTTGTATGGTACGTTGTATATAAATTATTAACCCTCATAAAAGGTACAAAGGCTGTTCAATTACTGAAAGGTCTATTTGTCATTATCTTTGCAAGAATTGCAACAGAGATATTTGGACTTGATACACTGGGTTGGATGCTACAACAAGTCATTGATTTCGGATTCTTAGCGATTATTATTATCTTCACACCTGAAATCAGAAGAGCACTTGAACAACTTGGTAGGGGTAAAATTTTCCAACGTTCTACTGGTCAATTAGAGGACGAACAATCAAGATTAATTGAAGCGATGAAAAAGGCAGTAAGTTATATGGCAAAACGACGTATTGGAGCTCTAATTTCAATAGAAAACGAAACAGGACTTACTGAATATATTGAAACGGGTATTAAGATGAATGCAGATATTAGTTCAGAATTGCTAATTAATATATTCATTCCTAATACGCCGTTACATGATGGAGCAGTCGTAGTACAAAAAACAAAGGTAGCAGCAGCTGCTTGCTACTTACCGTTATCGGAAAGTACATTTATTTCTAAAGAGTTAGGAACACGTCACCGTGCTGCACTTGGATTAAGTGAAGTAACAGATGCTATAACAATTATTGTGTCAGAAGAAACTGGAGCAATAAGTCTAGCAAAGAACGGTAATCTAAATCGTAATTTGACGATTGATGAATTTGAAACGAATTTAAGAAAAATGTGGTTTGGTCCTGAACAAGATTCGGATCTATCCTCTAAGTGGACTTGGAGGGGGAAAAAGAATGGATAAACTGTTTGATAGTCCTTGGATATTAAGGATAACTGCATTAGTTCTAGCAGTATTAATGTTCTTTTATGTAAAATCATTACTTGGTGAAGGAATCACATCAACTACAAATAATCACGTAGATATACTTACAGATGTGCCACTGGAGGCCTATTATGATTCTGATAATTTAATTGTAACTGGCTTGCCTGAAACAGTGGACGTAACAATAGAAGGCCCTATGCAAATTGTATTAAATACAAAACTGAAAAAGGATTTTAAAATCTTTGTAGATTTAAATTCATTGTTAATAGGGGAGCATCGAGTTAAAATACGAACGGAAGCCTTCTCGGATAAATTAGCTGTTAAAGTTAACCCAGAGTATATTACGGTATCTATTGAAGAAAAAGTCACAGCAGAACTACCAATTGATCCAGAGATGAACAGCAGTCTTATCAATGATTCCTACGTGTTAAATAGTATGGTCGCTGAACCAAGTACTGTATTTGTAACAGGTGCTAAAAGCGTCATTTCAAGTATCAATTATGTGAAGGCAACTGTGACAGGTAACCCTGGTATCGATCGCTCGTTTGAGCAAGATGCTGAAGTAAAAGTATTAGACAATAAATTAAATAAATTAGATGTAGCAATTGAACCTGTAAAAGTAAAAGTAAAAGTAAATTTAGTTGAATATCATCGCGATGTCCCGATTCGAGTTCAACAAGTTGGTACTCCGATGGAAGGCGTTACAATCAACCGACTTACATCGACAAAACCATCAGTACAGGTGTATGGACCGAAATCCATTATTGATGGATTGACTGAATTAGTCGTGGAATTTGACGTCTCGAAAATTGAAAACCCAGGTCAATATGAAGTAAATCTTCCAGTACCAAACGGCGTAACGAAGCTCTCTGCTAACAATGTATTAGTACAAGCCAGTGTTACAAAAGAAGAGACGCCGGTAGAAGAAAATGAAACATCCAATGGGGCTGTTACTGATACAAATAATGGCATTCAAACGCCGAATACAGAAGATCCAAATACAACGAATAATACAGAAACGAACAATTCAAACGAATAGAAAATTACCAAGTAAATTCAGTTTGATGTATGGGTTTACTTGGTTACATGAAGAAGCTTATAAATGCCTAGTATGAAAAGAATGACTAGCATTGAAGGAGAGAAGAAACTAATGGGAAAATATTTCGGAACCGATGGCGTTCGTGGTATAGCAAATAGCGAGTTAACACCAGAATTAGCATTTAAACTAGGTCGAATAGGTGGATATGTACTAACAAAAAATGCAACTGGCCGTCCAAAAGTGATTATAGGTCGTGATACACGTATCTCAGGCCATATGCTAGAAGGTGCATTAGTAGCTGGATTACTATCTATTGGTGTAGAAGTTATGCGACTAGGAATTATTAGTACACCAGGTGTAGCATATTTAACGAGAGTTATGAATGCAGATGCAGGTGTCATGATATCTGCTTCCCACAATCCTGTTGCTGATAATGGGATAAAATTCTTTGGTCCAGACGGCTTTAAATTGACAGATGCTCAAGAAGAAGAAATCGAAGGTTATCTTGACCTAGTAGAAGATACAATTCCAAGACCAGTTGGTGGGGATTTAGGAACAGTTAGTGACTACTTTGAAGGCGGTCAAAAATATATCTCATACTTAAAGCAAACAGTTGACGAAGACTTTATGGGAATTCATGTTGCTCTAGACTGTGCACATGGCGCTACTTCTTCTTTAGCAACACATTTATTTGCTGATTTAGAAGCTGATATCTCATCGATTGGATCTTCTCCGAATGGTTTAAATATTAATGAAGGTGTGGGATCCACTCATCCTGAAAAGTTAGCAGCGTTTGTTGTTGAGCGCGGTGCTCATGTAGGATTAGCATTTGATGGAGATGGAGACAGACTTATTGCTATTGATGAGAATGGGAAAATTGTTGATGGCGATCAAATCATGTTCATAATCGGAAAATATTTAAATCTAAAAGGCCGTTTGAAGAAAAATACAGTTGTCTCTACCGTTATGAGTAATATGGGCTTTTATAAAGCATTAGAGGAAAATAATATGACAAGTGTAAAAACAGCAGTGGGCGATCGTTACGTAGTAGAAGAAATGCGTAAAAATGATTACAACCTAGGTGGCGAACAATCAGGTCACATTGTATTCCTTGATTATAATACGACTGGTGATGGCTTACTAACTGGAATTCAGTTGGTTAACATTATGAAAGAAACGAAAAAACGACTTTCAGAACTTGCTGCTGAAATGACTATCTATCCTCAAAAATTAGTAAATGTAAAAGTTACTGATAAGCACGCTGTTACAAAAAACGCTAAGGTTGCAGAAGTCATTGCACAAGTTGAAAGTGAAATGGCTGGAAACGGACGAGTGTTAGTACGTCCTTCAGGCACAGAATCTTTAGTCCGTGTAATGGTTGAATCTTCTACTATTGAAGAATGTGAAAGTTATGTTAACCGTATTGCTGATATTGTAAAAGCAGAAATGGGAATAACAGAATAATATAACCAGTCCAGTAGTGAAATCGCTACTGGATTTTTATTTAAAAAACGTTTAATTGAAATATATTTCGTCAATAGTAGGTGTGAATCATACTATTAGGAGTGAAGATGATGGCAAAAATCGCTACTTTAATTACAGATATGTTTGAGGACTCAGAATTTACAAGCCCAAAAGAGGCACTAGAAGCAGTAGGCCATAAAGTCGTGACAATTGATAAAGTAGGAAATAAAGCAATAAGAGGAAAACAAGGAGAAGCAAGGGTAGAAATCGATTATGGAATATCAGATGTTAACCCAGAAGATTTCGATGCATTGTTTATACCTGGCGGATTTTCTCCAGACTTACTTCGAGATGATGATCGAGTTGTAGCATTTGCTAAATCATTTATGAATGCGATGAAACCTGTATTTGCAATCTGTCATGGTCCGCAACTTTTAATTACAGCTAGATCCATTGATGGTCGTGATATTACGGGGTATAAATCAATTCGAGTCGACTTGGAAAATGCAGGTGCTAAGTTCCATGATGAAGAAGTTGTCGTTTGCCAAAAGCAACTCGTCACAAGTAGAACACCTCAAGATTTACATGCCTTCAACCGAGAAATCGTGAATTTATTAGAAGAAAAGGGACTGTAGATAATACACAAAACGATTAGTCCACTAGTCAACCTTAGTCTAGTGGGCTTTTTTCTAGAAAAATTAATAAAGATGGTACTTAGTACATAATTATTTGACGGGGAGTTGCATATTCTTGTATGATGAAGTTGTTTAAAAAACCAAATTACAATATCTGGTTTTTTAATGCAATAGCGCAAATAAGGAGTGACAACGAAGCGCTTAAAAAAGGAAAACAATTATAGCGCCTGAGCTAAGGAAATCGGACGACACTTACATCCTTAGTTGACGAGGTGGAGGTTATCGAATATTCGGCGGATGCCTCCCGATCGAATGCCCGGTCGTATATTTCGTTTTAAAACATAGAAGTAATTTTATGCACAAAGAAACGAAAAGGCAAATACAAATGGATAAATGCATAATCAACCTACATTGCTATATTTTGAATTAGCCAGAATTCTAAAAACAAAAGCAATTTGTAGATTCCTTTTGCATTGTCTTTTATACAAGGCTAGATGTAAAAGTTAGGTTGAATTTTGCATTATTGAAGGGAAAATAATAAAATGTGTGGAATCGTTGGATATAATGGCGTATTAGACGCTAAAGAAATCTTATTAAAAGGTTTAGAAAAACTAGAATACCGTGGATATGATTCAGCAGGTATTGCTGTAAGAAATGAAGAAGGTGTAACAGTTTTTAAAGAAAAAGGCCGTATTGCAGATTTAAGAACTGCTGTTAATGATGATGTGGATGCTAATATAGGGATTGGTCATACGCGTTGGGCAACACACGGAGTACCAAATAAGTTAAACGCTCACCCGCACCAAAGTGCAAGCGGAAGATTCACACTTGTACACAATGGGGTTATTGAAAACTATCACCTTTTACAAAAAGCATATTTAAAAGGCATCCAAATGCAGTCTGATACAGATACAGAAGTAATTGTACAATTAGTTGAATTATTTGCTAAAGAAGGATTATCAACTATTGAGGCTTTCCGTAAAACATTATCATTACTACATGGTTCATATGCTCTTGCACTTTTAGATCAAGAAGATGCTGATACAATTTACGTAGCAAAAAACAAATCACCTTTATTAGTAGGTGTTGGTGATGGTTTTAATGTAGTAGCATCTGACGCAATGGCAATGTTACAAGTAACAGATCAATACATCGAATTACGTGATAAAGAAATCGTACTAGTACACAGAGACAAAGTAGAAATAACAACTTTAGACGGCCGAATTATTGACCGTAAACCATTTAAAGCAGAGCTAGATGCAAGTGATATTGAAAAAGGAACATATCCTCACTACATGCTAAAAGAAATTGATGAGCAACCAGGTGTGGTTCGCAAAATCATTCAAGAATATAGCGATGCAAATGGTGAACTGACTATAGATGAGCATATATTAGCTGCTTTAAAAGAAGCAGACCGTTTATATATTATTGCAGCAGGAACTAGTTACCATGCTGGGTTAATAGGAAAGCAGTACTTTGAAAAAATTGCTGGTATTCCTGTAGAAGTACACATTTCAAGTGAATTCGGTTATAACATGCCTTTATTATCTGAAAAGCCGTTATTCATTTTTATCACTCAATCAGGTGAAACTGCTGATAGTCGACAAGTTCTCGTAAAAGTAAAAGAAAAAGGCTATCCAGCGCTAACAGTTACGAATGTACCTGGTTCAACACTATCTAGGGAAGCAGATTACACATTACTTTTACATGCGGGTCCTGAAATTGCCGTTGCTTCTACAAAAGCTTATGTAGCTCAAGTGGCGGTGTTAGCAATAACTGCTTTTGTAACTGCTAAATCGGTAGGTAAAGAAATTGACTTTGATCTAAAACAAGAGTTAGCAATCGCTGCCAATGGTATTCAAGCTCTAGTTGATTCAAAAGAGGAATTAGAGCAAATCGCAGAAGATTACTTAAAAGTAGCTCGTAATGCATTCTTTATTGGTCGTAACTTAGACTACTATGTAAGTTTAGAAGGTGCATTAAAGTTAAAAGAAATCTCATATATTCAAGCTGAAGGTTTCGCTGGTGGAGAATTAAAACATGGTACGATTGCTTTAATAGAAGAGGGGACTCCAGTATTTGCCTTAGTGACGCAAGAACATGTCGCTTTAAACATTCGTGGGAATGTAAAAGAAGTGGTAGCGCGCGGAGCTAACGCATGTATTATTGCAATGGAGGGACTTAATGAGGAAGGCGATCGACTAGTACTTCCAAAAGTGCATACGCTATTAACATCACTTGTATCAGTAATTCCTTTACAATTAATCAGCTATTACGCTGCTCTACATCGCCGTGCTGATGTGGATAAACCACGTAACTTAGCGAAATCTGTAACAGTAGAATAGTTATTTAATGAACTCGGTCCAATCTCATGGATCGAGTTTTTTATTTGTAAAATTTTAAAATGACTTGATCAGAGAGTGGTAATGCAAGTACAATCCAGAAATGCACTTCCTTTTTTGTTGCAAATGCAACAAAATGAGAATAGAATCATAATGTACATATTAATAAAAACACGAATTGTGAGGTTAATAAATGCAAGAAATTCTTCGTGAAATTGGTATGATTGCAAGGGCATTAGATTCTATTAGTAATATCGAATTTAAAGAATTAGATTTGACAAAAGGTCAATATTTATATCTTGTAAGGATTTATGAAAATCCAGGTATTATTCAAGAAAAGCTTGCTG
>DATMFE010000527.1:0-16373 GCA_035556295.1 Ureibacillus sp. | reverse complement strand
GCGTTTTTAATCATTAATAAACCACCCTTTGTCAATACGATTCCATCTAGAGAACACCCAACTGGTAGTATCGCAAATTTTGTTTGTGGCTATTTTAAAGAACAACGCATTCATTCAACTGTTCATATTGTTACCAGACTTGATCGAGATACTTCAGGAATTTTGTGTATTGCTAAACACAGTCATATACACCACTTAATGGGCGTTCAGCAAAAACAACATGGAATTATTAAGCAATATGAGGCCATTGTTCATGGGCATGTGGTTTTTGATGAACAATCCATTATTGCTCCAATTGGACGAAAAGAAACGAGTATTATAGAACGAGTTGTTGGAGAGCATGGACAGTTTGCACATACCGATGTGAAAGTTCTAAAAAGAGGATACTGTAAGGGTGAACCTGTCTCCCATGTCAGATTACAATTGCATACAGGTAGAACACATCAAATTCGAGTCCATATGGCACATATCGGTCACCCTTTAGTAGGGGATGAGTTGTATGGAGGTAGTAGAGAACTATATGAGAGACAGGCTCTCCACTGTGTCTATTTAGAATTAATACATCCATTATCTGGTGACAAAATATCTTTTTCTAGTGAAATACTTGAAACGATGCGTAATTTAATAAATAATGAGATGTTCAAAAATTAACATATAATTAGTCGAATGTAGAAAGGAGGGGACAAGTATGAGAGAAAATCTTAATGATGGAAATGTGGAGTTAAATGAAGAGTTCTTATTGGAATTATTACAACAAGACCACATCGACCAATTTAGAGAGAACTTTTTTACCCTTCATGAGTATGATCAGGCCCAATTTTATGAAAAGGTGGGACCTGATATACGACAAAAGATTTATCAATTTTTGTCTCCTCAAGAAATGGCCTTAGTGTTCGAGGCACTTGACATTGAAGATGATGAATATGAAGCATATTTAAATGAGATGGATACATCTTATGCAGCTGATATGCTTTCATTTATGAATACTGATGATGCTGTAGATGTATTAAATGAACTTGATGAAGAGTACCGTGATAGCTTTTTAGAAATGATGGATAGTGAGACGGTTGAAGAATTCAATGAGTTATTAGCTTACGAGGAGTATACAGCTGGGGCAATCATGACCACAGAGTATGTTTCTATACTAGAGAACTCAACAGTTCGTTCGGCGATGGCTGTCCTAAGAAATGAAGCACCAATTGCTGAAACGATTTATTATGTATTTGTTGTAGATGATCACCATCAACTGACAGGCGTTCTCTCATTAAGGGATCTAATTATTTCGAATGAAGATACAATTATAAGAGACATTATGAAAGAGCGTGTTGTTTTTGCAAAAGTTACAGATGATCAAGAATCTGTTGCTCATCTTATTAAAGACTACAATTTCTTAGCCTTACCAGTTGTTAGTGAAAATAATGAATTAGTAGGTATTATTACCGTCGATGATATTATTGATGTTATTGATGAGGAAGCATCAGATGATTATTCTAAGTTAGCTGGTATTTCAGATGTTGATGACACGGATGTGAACCCATTTAAAGCTGCAAAGAAGCGATTGCCTTGGTTGATTCTGTTGTTATTTTTAGGAACATTAACAGCTACTTTAATGTCTCGTTTTGAAGCTACTTTAGATCAAGTTGCCCTTTTAGCCCTATTTATTCCTTTAATTTCAGGAACCTCTGGTAATAGTGGGACACAAGCATTAGCGGTAGCCGTGCGCGGGATTGCTACTGGTGAAATTGATGGGAAAAATAAATTTAGATTATTGATACGTGAAATTTGTACGGGTTTAATCACTGGAATTATTTGTGGAATTGTAGTGGTAGGGATTATTTACTTTTGGCAACATTCATTGATTATAGGATTACTTGTTGGCGCAGCCATTTGTTGTTCAATCCTTGTTGCAACAATTGCAGGTTCTTTCATTCCTTTATTAATACACAAAATCGGAATTGACCCAGCTGTAGCATCAGGTCCTTTTATCACCACTTTGAATGACATTACAAGTATATTAATCTATTTAGGCTTAGCCACATCACTTATTTCGCAAATTAGTTAGACAATAGGATGTGTTACAAACAAGAGCAAAATGAATTCCTTAGGTAGAAGTCACGAAAAATTTCCTTTTGCATATTTATAGGAAAAAAAGGATGTGTGAAATTGGAACTTCGAGAGCCTAAACTATTTATTCAAAGTCCTCCATTCTATTATGTGGATGTGAACGAATTACCTGTTCAGGACAATACTTTCTATGAGGAAAGTACATCAGTTTATGAAATTTCGAGATCAGAAAAAATTGAAAAGCTTGATACAATTCAAAATGACGTTATTTTAAGACAGTTAAATTATTTTTCTCAGCCACTCTATCGAACGCGATCTTATGTGTTCCATCTAGAAGATGGTGGGAAAGTAATTGGTAAAATTGATGAAGTAGATGGAAGTAATGTGAAAGTTAAAACGTCAACAAATTTAGTGGTCATTAATGGAAATGAGATTAAAGCAATAACATTATCAAAATAGATCATAACCTTGTATCATAAAAAACGACAAATCGAAATAAGAGATTTGTCGTTTTTTATTTCATTTGTATGAAAACGAAAAAATGGCCAACTCTAATTTAGAGCTAGCCACTTATTTTTAGTTACAAATGTTTAGGTCAACGTCTGCAACACATTGAATTGCCGTGAAGTTATCTAAATTAACAGTCACGCAAGTTTCTGTCTTTTTGAATCTTCTAATGTCTCCGAATCTAGTCGGATCCATGTTGTCGTTGTGATCTTCTTCAAAGAAGATTAAATCGTCAACGATTCCATTTTCTGCTTCTTCACCTGGAGCTTCGAAGTCAGCATGACCGCCGTTAGCTGCTTCAATTGGAGCTAAAGCTCTTAAAGTAGCACAGCAATCACCGAATACATCTTCAACTCGGAAGAAACATGTATAGAAGAAGTTTTGACCTCTTCTTGCAATAACTTTAAATGGTTTTCCTAACTCATCTAATAGCATGAAAACTCGTGTGTCCGCATTTCTTGTACGATGCGAAAGTCCTCCTAGTGGCTCAAGGAAGCAACTTGTTCCACAAGTATCGCAATCATGACGAACTGCAGCATTTTGAATTTTTAAGATGGATTTCACAACTTCACAAATACAACCTTGCATATGATTACCTTCAAAAGAACTACTTTCATGGTGTTTACCACAACCCATTTTAAATTCACCCCTCTTGTTATTTGCTTCAATCTACAATATGTCGAAACGAAACTTAAAACCGGGCGTTTAACCATAGGCGCTAAATTTTGGCCTAAATAATTCTTCATTTCGAAAATTGGAGTAAAGAATAGTTATTAAGAAAAAAGCGAATAATAAAAACAAAAAGGGGGTTGAATTTTGAAAAAAATTACATATTTCTTTTTCGTCCCTTTCCTATTAGCAGGCTGCTCTGGAAATGAGAAAACCATTGAGGTATATGATGCCTTTGAAGGAGCTGAAAAAAGAGTTGAAGTAAGGGAAGTTCTGGATAGGAATGATGATATTTATAGTGGTACAGCAATATTTGTAGATAATGAATTGCTTGTCGCTGTTCAAGCAAAACCTTGGCTGGACTATAAAAAGGAAAAAATTGAAAAAGAATTAACGAAGCAGTTTGAAGAGCAATTTTCGGATCTTAATGTGTTAGTATCAGCCGATTATAAGCTGTATTGGGAAGCGAATAAATTAAAAAATGAAAAGGATCAAAAACGTGTTGCCGATGGAGTAGAAAAATTAAAAGGTTTAGTAAAGGAGGAAACGTAATGGAACAAGAACAGTATAAAAATCTTGAACAGCAAGTTACTCCTCCTACCCCATATTTTATGAATGCTTTAAAAGCATTTCTTGTAGGCGGTATTATTTGCACAATTGGACATGCTATCACTTACTTTTATATTATCTTTTTTGACTTTACGGAAAAAACAGTTGGTAATCCTACTGTATCGACAATGATCTTCTTATCCATGCTATTAACTGGTTTTGGACTATATAAAAAGCTTGGTCAATATGCCGGAGCAGGTAGCGCTGTTCCTGTTACAGGGTTCGGTAATGCAGTAATTTCGGCGGCAATTGAACATCGCACAGAAGGTGTTGTTCTTGGAGTGGGTGGAAACATCTTTAAATTAGCTGGCTCAGTTATTTTGTTTGGTGTTGCATCTGCATTTTTTGTTGCTCTTATTAAATTAATTCTTGTGTCGATAGGTGTTGTTCAATGGTAATCGAATTTAAATCAAAACCTTCTATTTTAGCAAATGGCGCGGTTGCAGGACCTTTAGAGAAGAAGAGTGTCTTTTACTCCTATTTTGACTCAGTTATTGAAGATGAAAGATGGAATGAAAAGACAAATGAACAGGGTCATGCAACAATGATTTTAGAAGCATGTGATATTGTTATGAAAAAGGCAAACATTAAAAATTTAGATGTTGATTTCTTTTTAAGCGGAGATTTAGTCAATCAAATGACTCCCTCAAATTTTGCGGCGCGTGAATTGGCCATATCATTTATTGGATTATTTTCGGCGTGTGCAACCTCCGTTTCTTCTGTCATTATTGCGAGTTTGCTTACTGAATTAGGTGCATCCCAACTTGCAATTGCAGGGGCTGCAAGTCAACATAATGCGATTGAAAGACAATTCCGGTATCCAATTGAGTATGGTGGAAAAAAACCTGCAACTGCACAATGGACAGTTACAGCTGCAGGCTATGCATTAGTAGGAAAGCATAATCCGGAATATCCCTCAGTAGTAGCTGCAACAGTGGGAAAAGTCGTTGATGTTGGAGATACGAATCCTTTTCATATGGGTGGTGCGATGGCCCCAGCAGCCTACGATACAATTAATGCGCATTTGACAAAAAGAAATCAAAAATTTCAAGACTACGATTTAATTATGACTGGTGATTTAGGAAAAGTAGGATTGAAAATATTGAAAGCCATGTTCGCACAGAATGGTGTTAAACCAGAAGAACTGCAATTACTTAGAGATGCAGGGGCTGAGTTTTATGGTGAAGATCAGGCATTTCTAGCGGGTGCAAGTGGTGCAGGATGTTCTGCAGCTGTTTATTTTAGTTATATTATTCAACAATTAAAATCTGGGCGATTTAAACGCGTTTTGTTATGTGCCACAGGTGCGCTGTTATCACCTCTATCTTTCCAACAGGGTGAATCAATTCCTTGTACAGCACATGCAATCGAACTGACGATGGAGTGAGGCTAAACATGATTTTCATAGATTTTCTTTTAGCATTTATTGTTGGAGGATTGATTTGTTTAATTGGTCAATTAATTATGGATGTTGGTAAACTAACACCAGGTCATACTCTATCCATTTTAGTAGTAGCAGGCGCGATTCTTTCCGGTCTCGGCCTTTATCAACCTCTTATTGATTTAGCTGGTGGAGGTGCGACAATACCCATTACATCATTTGGTCATTCACTAACACAGGGTGCAATTGCTGAGGCAGAAAAGCATGGTTGGGTAGGTGTATTGACAGGAATGTTTGAAATTACAAGTTCAGGTATTAGTGCAGCAATTGTATTTGGATTTATAGCCGCGTTTATTTTTAAACCAAAAGGAAAAGCAAACTAGACGAATTCCCCAACTTTTTCTTTGTACCTTGCATAGGATACAAAGTGAAAGGAGGGGATTTTTAATGTGGAATCATAATTTTTGTGGTTGCAACCAAGTAAGCCCTGCATATGATATGGGTAACGACTATTGTGATCATGGCAAAAACAATTCAACATTTGTGTTAATCGTTGTTCTATTCATCTTATTAATCATTGTTGGAAGTGTTGTTTGCTGGTAGGTTGTAGGTAAGGAGGGATAAAATGCAAAACCCTTTTTTTAAGCAAATTGAAAGTAAAACAGGCGTAGAAATGGAAGATATCTTTGCTTTAGCTAATGCAATTCAATATGCAGATTTTAAAAATGAAAAACAAGTTCGCAAAATTGTGCAGCGTGTTAGTAAATTAGCTAAAAAACCAATCACAAGAGAACTTGAAGACAAAATTGTGCAATCCATAGTTAAAGATGGAAATGCATTGGATTTTAGCAAGATTGAAAAAATGATGAAGTAATGCAAAAAGGTGTCTTGAAAGTTTATCTTTCTAGACACCTTTTTGTATGGATATGTAAAATCCTGAATAATGTAGATTTAAAAGGGAATTTACAAGTAACCCGCATCAAAGTCCTTCATTATTTGAGTGAATTTTCAAAACATAAAATCCGTAATTACATACGGACATGCATAACTTGTTATTCTGTTTACATTATAATGCTTTTTCCATTGATCTATGAGGAATACCCGCATCTAAAAATTCTGGAGAACTTACGACATACTTTAACTTTTCGTAGAATGGAATGGCATAAGATTGAGCGTTTAGCTTTAATTTCTTATAATTCGTTTCAACTGCATATTTTTCTAATGCATTCATAATTAGATTTCCAATTTTTTTCCCACGAAACTCTGGTAATACACATACTCGTTCTACTTTCCCAACATTTGGTTCGTATTCTCTAATTCGTGCAGCTGCTATTACTTGATCGCCATTATAAACAATAAAGTGGTCTGCAGTTTTATCATGTTCATCTAACTCTAAATGTTCGGGAACACCTTGTTCATCAACGAAAACCTTTCTTCTAATAGCAAAGGCAAAATCAAGTTGTTCTTTTGTTTCTACTTTTTGTACTGTATACACTCTATTTACTCAACTCCAGTTAGCTTGTATGTTTCGTATGTTGTCCATGACCCATCTTCAAGCTGGTAAAGTAAATGAATACGGTCAATCGTATCTTTTTCATCAACACCAAACATACGTAATTGTCCATAAACATCATCATGTTCTGAAGCCGTTAAATCTTGTGCAATGGTAATATGCGGAACAAATACATGTCTTGGATTACCGTGCTTTATTTCTTGTTGTAATTCTTGATGTAAATTAGATAGTTGTTCTGTTGGTTCTATTTTGAAATAAATAACATTTGTAATTGGGAAGAACGAGCTAATGCGAGAGGCATGAATAGTTAATGGTGCGTGTTTTTGTGCAATAGTTGCTAATGTTTCTGAAACAACCTTAATTTCTGATTCATCTACCTCAAATGCTTCTTTTAATGTAATATGAGGTGTTACTTTAGAATAGTGTGAGTCATAACGCTTGCGGTAAGTATTTGCTAAATCCTGTAATTTTTTAGATGGAAAAGCGACAATACCAAATTTCATTGACAATACCTCCCTATATAAGTAATCTTAACTTTTTCTAGTATATCAAATGTAAGTGTTGAGTAGAAACTAATTACCCCTAGTATTGAAAATTTTTAATTAATGCTCTTCTTAAATCAGGCTTCCAATACTTCCAAGTATGATTCCCGTCGAATTCTTCATAAAAAGTTTTAAATCCTTTTTCGGTTAATAGTTGGTTCAATTGTCGGTTAGGTGTTAAAAAGTCTTTTATGGTTTTATCCGTCGTAAGTACTTCGTTTTCTTGTTTTCCGATTATGTGATAAATAGAAATTTGACTTTGCGCATTTGAATTATTTACCACCTCTAAAACATGTTTATCAACATAAGGGGATTGTAAAATAGCTTTACTAAAGATATTTGGATATTTTAGAGCGGCTAGTAAAGAAACTGTAGCTGCCATGGAATCACCTATTACTGCACGTGTAGAACCCATTTGTAAGGTAGAATATTCTCTATCCAAATATGGGACAAGTTCATGAGCTAAAAAGCGTAAATATGCTTCATGCTTTTCTCCTGTTGGAATGTATTTTACTTTTCTATCATGTACATTCTTATATGGAATCCCAACAATAATTAAGTTTTCAATTTCGTATTCTTCAATTAATTCATCAGCTAATTTTGTAATACCACCAAGCTGGAAGTAATCTTTTCCATCAGAAGCAAGTAAAATGTTATATTTATTTAAAGGTGTATAGTTAGCTGGAATATAGATTAATAATTCGATTTCTTCTTGTAATGATTCACTGTAAAAAACTACATCTTTTATTGATCCCTTTTCCAAAGTAAGGGCCTCCTTACATTAAGTAGTATTTAAAATTGTATCATATTGAATTGTAGCGGTGTACTATATAGCAAGGCAATATGGACGTAAAAATATAGAGAGAAAAAGCGAGGTTAGTATTATGCATGATAAATCAGTACGTATACATTCAATTGAAGTTACAAAAGCCGCTAAAGACGCATTAATTCGTCGAGGAGTAAAATTAGAAGATATAGCAGAAATTGTTTATAAAATGCAAAAACCATACAATGATGGGTTACAATTTGAACACTGTCTAAATTCTGTTACACGGGTATTGCAAAAGCGAGAAGTTCAACATGCTGTTTTAGTTGGGGTAGAATTAGATGAATTAGCCGAAAAGAAAATGTTATCCAAGCCTTTGCAGCAAATTGTTGAGTCTGATGAGGGATTATTTGGTGTTGATGAGACAATCGCGGTAGGATCTGTTTTAACATATGGAAGTATTGCGTTAACAACTTATGGACATTTAGATAAGGAAAAAATCGGTATTATTAAACATTTAGATACGAAACCAGGAAACGTGAATACGTTTTTAGACGATCTTGTTGCAAGTATTGCCGCTAGTGCAGCATCTAGAATTGCCCACAAAATGCGTGATCTAGAAGAAGAAGGAGATACATTCGCGGACGTACCCCCAGAAGTAATCGAAATTGAAGATGAAAAGAATGACAATGAATAAAAGAAAAAAACAAGGTTCCCATTTGAAAGGGGACCTTGTTTTAATTCATTGACTCGTGTTTATAATAATTTTGTGCAATTGAAGGTATTGTTGCGTAGTTTTCCAACATCATGTTTGATAAATCGGATTTATCAAGAGTGAAGGACATGATCGGGAGGTCATTATCTAAATGCCAAGAAATTGTAAAAGAAGTGACATCCTCTATACTTGAAGTTTGAAGTAATATAGGATAACTCTCTTTCAGTAAATTCTCTTCGGTTAATAGATCGTTACTTAAAAGTTTTAATGTAACATGCTCTTCATTACCGCTTGGAGATACTACTAAATCGAGAATAGCATCTTCTGATAACTCATCTTCTACAATTGAAGCCACAGTCATCATGGTAGAATATCCTGGAACTTTAGTCATGGACTCCACTTCAGGTAAGGTGGTATCTGAAAAAGGGTCAGTATCTTGAATAAAGATAGCGACAACTCCTACCACAAGAAATATAGTTAATAGAAATATAAATAGTATATTAAATTTTCTCAAAGGATTTCCCTCCTCATTTTAAATTATATTAACAATGAGGAGGAAATAATAGTAATTTCATATTAAATTTTCTAAATCAACTTTAGTCTATTCAGTTTCGTTTTCATCTTGTGGCAATTGTTCTTCCGTTAAGAATAAAAAAGATTCGTCTTCTAATAGATGTGTTTTTTCTTCATTAAGACCTATTGATAAAGGTCCTGAAAATATTTTCTCCCACCATGTATCAGTCGAAATCATAAAAATTGCCCCCTTTTTAAATGTATCCCTTTCATTCATAGCATTTAACTTCATTCAGTACTCGTTTTACACTACAATTAGTTAAAAGGATATGACATAACCTATTATTAAGAAGTAAAACTCTTAATGATTGAAGCTAAGCCTTGGGTTAAACTACACATATCAATCGTAATTAATTCAGAAACTAAAGAAATGTGAGTTCATTTGCCAAGACATCTGAAATAATCGCTTAAAAAAGACGAATTATTTATGCTATTAGAAGGAAATTCACTACAATTGGTAGTAAATGTACACTATTATTATGAACAATTAGATTTTGTTTTATGTAAGTTAATTTAAAAATGAGAGGACGTTATTTATGAGTCTGACATCACACGAGGTTGAAAAGTTAATATCGGTACAAAGAACTTACTATTATGCTGGGGAACCGAGATCCATTGATTTTCGGAAAAAACAACTTGAAAAATTAGCACAATCAATAAGGAAATATGACAAAGATATTCTTGAAGCACTTAATTTAGATTTAGGTAAGAGCGATTTTGAAGGTTATACAAATGAAGTAGGAATAGTTTTAAGTAGTATTCGATATATGTTAAAAGAAATTGACGAGTGGGTTAAACCAACTGAGATAAAAACACCGTTATCCTTACAACCTGCAAAAAGCTTTATTATTAGAGAACCATATGGCGTTACTTTAATAATCGCCCCATTTAATTATCCATTCCAACTTGTTATGGAGCCTTTAATTGGTGCAATTGTTGGTGGAAATACTGCGATTGTGAAACCTTCAGAATCAGCAATCCATACTTGTGCCATTGTGAAAAAAATTATAGAAGAAACATTTGATCCACAATATATAACTGTTGTAGAAGGGGAAAAAGAAGAAGTTACTGCATTAATCCATGCTTCATTTGACTATATTTTCTTCACAGGTAGTGTGGCTGTAGGTAAAGTTATTATGAAGGCTGCAGCAGAAAGACTGACACCAATCACTTTAGAGTTAGGTGGAAAAAGTCCAGCTATTGTTGATCATACTGCCAATTTAGAAGTGGCTGCCAAACGAATAGTTTGGGGGAAATTTAATAATAATGGACAAACTTGTGTTGCACCTGACTATGTTCTTGTTCAGCAATCTGTCTATAAAAAGTTCGTTCAATTATTAAAGAAAACGATTAAACAATTCTTTGGTGAAGATGCGCAAAAGAGCAAGGACTATGGAAGAATTGTTAATCAAAAGCAATTCAAACGTCTTGTAGCATTAATTGAATTGGAAAAAGAACAAGTCACATATGGTGGAAACTATGATCTAGAAAATCGTTATATTGAACCAACAATTCTCGAAAACATTACATGGACTAGTCCAATAATGGAAGATGAGATATTTGGACCAATACTTCCTGTCATACCATATGATCAACTTCATATCGCAATCGATCAAATTCGAAAATTACCTAAACCGCTTGCAGGTTATTTTTTCTCAGAGCATGATAAAGCCATTGATTATTTTCTAGAACAACTTCCATTTGGAGGAGGGTGCATTAACGACACAGTGACGCATGTTGGTAATATGTATTTACCATTCGGTGGTGTTGGACCATCTGGAGTTAATGCTTATCATGGTAAGGCAAGTTTTGAGAATTTTACTCATCCTAAATCAATTATGCAACGTTCAACGAAAATAACAAATGATCTTTTATATCCGCCATATAAAAAGAAACTAAAACTTGTAAGAATGGTATTAAAATAAATTCCATGGGGTTGTCTATTGAGTTCATCCTGCTCAGAAGCAAAAATGGTGCTTTATTACTATAAGATAACCCCATCCTATCGTTTTATGTTAAAAAAATAGTTACTATCTATAAATAAAAGTAAAAAAACGTGTCGAATTAGGCTATTTTTTGATATGATTAATGTCATTCAGTAAATCTCTTTCATTTCTATAATTCATAAGATGAAAAGTATGGAAATTTTGTATACATAATGGTAATGATACGGTACTTACCAATGATTGAATGGAGGATTTTAGGATGTATACAGAGGAATTATTAAGTGTAATCCCTTTAAAAAAAGTTATTGGGCAGTTACCTAGTAATGTCAAAGATATTTCAATTGATTCTAGAAGTGTGCAACCAAAAAGTTTATTTATATGTATTAAAGGCTACACAGTAGATGGTCATGATTACGCACAAAAAGCAGTAGATATGGGAGCAACAGTTATTGTTGCGGAGAAGGAACTTCAATTAGAAGGTCAAGTAACTCAAGTAATTGTAAACGATACAAATCGCGCGTTAGGGCTACTTGCCGCGAAATTCTTCGATTACCCATCTAAAGATTTAACAATGATTGGTGTCACTGGTACAAATGGAAAAACAAGTGTAACTGGCATTATTCACCATATATTAGTTGGTATGGGGGAAAAATCTGCCCTTACCGGAACAATTGGATTTAATTTAAATGGGGTATTGTATGAATCAGCTAATACAACTAGTGATGCATTAAGTACGCAACAAATGATTTTCCGTGCAAAAATGGAAGGCTGTCGAGCAATGGTGATGGAGGTATCTTCTCACGGGTTAGTATTAGGACGTCTTGCGGGAGTGGATTATGATGTTGCAGTATTCACAAATTTAACTCACGACCATTTAGATTTCCATGGAACGATGGAAGAGTATGGTAATGCAAAAGGTTTATTGTTCTCTCAAATGGGTCAAGACCTTACGAAGAATAAGTTTGTTGTGCTAAATGCTGATGATCCATGGTCAGAGAAATACGCAAATATTACACCGTTTCCCGTGTTGACATATGGACTAAAGAATGAAGCAAATTTCACAGCAGAAAATTGCAACTTTGATGATGGATTTACAACATTTGATATGATCACACCTGAAGGGAAATTTCCAGTTTCCACAAAACTATTAGGTGAATTTAATGTATACAATTTATTAGCTGCAACTGCAGTCTTTTATGGTAGAGGTTTCCCGATTGAAGCAATTATTGAACAAATAGAAGATTTAAATCCTATTAAAGGTCGAATGGAAAAAGTAAAAACTGACTTACCGATTCAAATTTTTATCGACTATGCACATACGCCTGATGCAATTGAAAAAGCAATTAATGCAGCACTCCCATACAAAAAACAAGATAATAAGCTAATTTTCTTAGTTGGTACTGGTGGAAATCGAGATAAGTCAAAACGCCCGACTATGGCGGAAAAAGCATCTCGTGCTGATTATGTTGTATTAACAACAGACGATCCAAGATATGAAGAATATGATAGTATTACAGGCGATCTAGAAAAAGGAATGCTTCACAATAACTATGCATGTATTGGAGATAGAGCGGAAGCAGTTCGCCATGCAGTCTCAGTAGCAGAGCCAGGAGATATCATCATTTTTGCTGGTAAAGGACATGAAGATTATCAAATCATCGGTAATACAAAGTATCCTCATAGTGACGCTGAAATCGCCATTGAAGCCGGACAGTTAAAGTTTGTTAAGTAAAGTAATACAAAAACCCTCTCTAAACTGTGTATATAGAGAGGGTTTCATTTAGATTATTAGTATATAAATAATAGCTATAGTAAAGATCTCAACTCGACTATTTTGTGTCGAGTTGTATTTTTGTGACTAAGGCAAGAATTTTCAATATATAAAAAAGTTGTACGGAATAGGTAATATCTTTTATTATTAGGTAGTAGAAAAAGGAGATACGAGAAATATGACTTCAAAATTAGAACAAGATATTTTATCGCGTCGTACCTTTGCCATCATCTCTCACCCGGATGCTGGGAAAACGACGATTACAGAAAAACTATTATTATTTGGTGGTGCCATTCGCGACGCAGGTACTGTAAAAGGTAAGAAAACTGGGAAATTTGCAACATCTGACTGGATGGAAATTGAAAAGCAACGTGGAATTTCTGTTACATCATCGGTAATGCAATTCGACTATAGCGGCTTCCGCGTAAATATCTTAGATACACCTGGGCACCAAGATTTCTCAGAAGATACTTATCGTACATTAATGGCGGTTGACAGTGCTGTCATGGTTGTTGACGTCGCAAAAGGGATCGAGGCACAAACAATAAAATTATTTAAAGTTTGTCGTATGCGCGGTATCCCAATCTTTACATTTATCAATAAACTAGACCGTCAAGGGAAAGAGCCGCTTGAAATCATAGAAGAGTTGGAAGAAGTACTTGGTATTAATGCATATCCAATGAACTGGCCAATTGGTATGGGGAAAGAATTCCTTGGTATTTATGATCGCTATAACCAACGAATCGAACAATTCCGTACAGAAGAAAAAGATCGTTTCTTACCAATCGGTGAGGATGGTGAATTAGCAGTAGAACATCCAATGAAGGCAACTTCGTACTACACACAAGCAATGGATGATATTACATTATTAAATGAGGCAGGAAACGAGTTTTCTGAAGAGAAAATCCGTCGCGGAGAATTAACACCTGTATTCTTTGGTTCGGCATTAACAAACTTTGGTGTACAAACTTTCTTAGAAACGTATTTGAAATTTGCTCCAGCTCCACAACCTAGAATCACAGAGGATGAGCAATTTATTGATCCTGTTGAACATGATGACTTTTCTGGATTTATCTTTAAAATCCAAGCAAATATGAATCCTGCACACCGAGATCGTATCGCATTTGTTCGTATTGTTTCTGGTAAGTTTGAACGTGGTATGAATATTTCATTAGCAAGAACAGGAAAATCGTTTAAAGTATCACAATCTACTCAATTTTTAGCAGATGACCGTGAAACTGTTGATGAGGCTGTTGCTGGTGATATTATCGGTTTATATGATACAGGAACTTATCAAATTGGTGATACAGTAGTTGGCGGTAAGAAGTCATTTCAGTTTGAGAAATTACCTCAATTTACTCCGGAGTTATTTGTTCGGGTTACAGCTAAAAATGTAATGAAGCAAAAGCAATTCCACAAAGGGATTTTACAACTTGTTCAAGAAGGTGCTATTCAATACTACAAAACCCTACATACTGAGGAAGTCATTCTTGGTGCAGTGGGACAATTACAGTTTGAAGTTTTTGAACATCGTATGAAAAATGAGTATAACGTGGAAGTTCAAATGCAACCGATTGGTTCTAAAATTGCTCGTTGGATTGAAAATGAAGATGATGTAAAAGAATCAATGTCTTCTAGTCGATCTATGCTAGTAAAAGATCGATTTGATAATTTAGTTTTCCTATTTGAAAATGAATTCGCAATGCGTTGGTTCTCTGATAAAAATGAGAATATAAAATTATATAGTTTGTTATAATAAAATTAGAGGCTGTTCAGATGTTCTTATTCTGATCAGCCTTTTACATTTCCTATGTACTTCGATATTTACTTAATATATGAATATACGCAGACAACTTTAATAATTCATATCATAGAGTGGTACCACTATAATGGAGTTGGGTTATGTTCTAGAAACCTTTCATAGAATTCTTCGTTTAATGAAACATAAATCAATTTTAATCGTAAAAAAAATTACATATATTGATATGATAGTTTTCTTAGAAGGTGGGGAGTATTATGGGGGTTCATTTATTTACCGGGTTCCCTGGTTTTATTTCGGGGCAACTAGTACGTGAATTGTTTAGGAAAAATTACGCCGATCATATATTTGCAATTGTTTTACCTACACAAATAGAAAAAGCGCAGGAAGAGAGTGCAAAAATTACTACTAGTTTTCCAGGTAGAAAAATTACAATCGTAGAAGGGGATATTACCTTACCCCAGCTTGGTATATCACAAGAAACACTACTAATATTAGCAGAACAAATTGATGTATTATGGCATCTAGCTGCAATCTATGATTTAGCTGTACCGAGGGAAATTGCATGGAAAGTTAATGTAGATGGAACAAAAAATGTGAATGACTTTGTACAGCATCTACCAAAGTTAACTCGATATATGTATTTTAGTACTGCTTATGTTGCCGGTAAAAGAGAAGGCGTTCTGTTGGAGACAGAATTAATACGTCCAGAGGTAGGGTTTAAAAACTATTACGAAGAAACAAAGTTTGAAGCAGAACGAATGGTTGAAGATTTAAAATCGACTATTCCTACTACCATAATACGTCCTGGTATTGTGCGAGGAAATTCGATAACAGGTGAAACAATTAAATTCGATGGTCCTTATTTCTTTTTAAATATGATCGATAAAGTGAAATCTTTGCCGTTCATACCTTATGTAGGACATTCAAATGCATTCATTAATGTCGTACCCGTTGATTATGTTATTGAGGCAAGTGCTTTTATAAGTCAGGAACCAGATGCAGTTGGAAAGACTCTACATCTTACTGATCCGCACCCGCATCCAGTTTTAGAAGTTTATCGTATGATGGTAAAGCTAATGACAGATAAATTCCCAAAAGGAAGACTTCCTGTTCAATTAACTAAAAAATGCTTACAATTAAAACCCGTCAGGAAAAATTTAGGTGTCGAAATGGAGACGTTAGACTATCTAACATGGAATGGATATTTTGATTGCAGTGAAGCAAAGAAAATATTAGCAAAGGGGAAAATTAAGTGCCCTGATTTCCTGGAAACAATGCCAACAATGATAAAATTTTACAATAAAAACAAACATAAAACAGAATATCATATCGAAATAAAATAATACCTTGCAATTAAAAATGAATAAATATATAATTCTAACGTGAATTTCAACAAAATAACCATTGACTTCATGTCAAAGGGGAGTAGCTATAAGTATTGTAAAATACTTACTACACATTCGTCATTACACATGATATAAATTATCATCGGGTGTTAGAGCATAGTTTTTTCAAGTAGAATAGTACTCGAAAAATGTTAATTTGCTTAGCAAGA
>DATMFE010000526.1:0-6193 GCA_035556295.1 Ureibacillus sp. | reverse complement strand
AGAGTGATATTCCTATAAACGAAGATATTTAACATAATGTGACAAATAAAAACCGAGTGCTATTTAATGATTTAACGATTATGGGAGTTTTACTTTTTCAAATTATGTTTTATTATTAGTTTCATTGTTTATTAGTATTTTCCCTTACCAAATTAAAAGAACTTCTGCCTTTTGTTTTACGAAAATTAACATGCTAAATTGGTAATTGATTGTAAAAAGTTTAACTATGTTTTAATTTTCGACAATAAAGTGTAATATTATATAGTGTTTATTTTACATTAAATTACAAAATATGATAAGGCAAAGTATTAATCATATTGAGAAAATTTAGGAATGGATATACTTTGAATTGTGAAAGTGATAACATTCTCAGGATTACAATTATTCAGGGGGATGAAAAACTTTTGAAATAGGAAATATAAATGAGTACTTAAGGAACAAAAAACAAAAAAACTATTAAAGTTATTTAGATAGATTAGTAAGTATATATAAAATTCGGGGGTAAAAAAATGAAAATTTGTACAATAGGCTTAGGATATATAGGTTTACCAACATCAATCATGTTTGCAAAACACAATGTAGAGGTTGTAGGTGTAGATGTAAAGCAGGAAGTAATAGATTCTTTGAATGGCGGAAAAATCCATATTGAAGAACCTGGACTACAAGAATCACTAGAGGAAGTTATCGAAAAGGGAACATTTAGAGCTGCGATACAGCCAGAAAAGGCAAATGCTTTTATTATTTCTGTGCCAACACCAAATCATAATGACGAGTACAAGTCATGTGATCTTACGTATGTAGTTAGTGCAGTTAATTCAGTGTTGCCTTACGTAGAAAAAGGAAATGTTATTATTGTCGAATCTACTATTGGGCCACGCAGTATGGATGATGTAGTTAAACCTTTAGTAGAGGCTGCCGGTTTCGTTGTGGGTAAAGATATTTTTCTTGTTCACTGTCCAGAAAGAGTATTACCTGGTCAAATCATGCATGAACTTATTTATAACAATCGGATTGTTGGTGGGATTACACCAGAATGTACCGAAGCTGGGGCAATGGTGTACAGTACCTTTGTAAAAGGTGAAATTATCAAAACGAATGCTAAAACCGCAGAGATGTCTAAGTTAATGGAAAACACATTTAGAGATGTTAATATTGCTTTGGCAAATGAACTAGCGAAAGTATGTAATGAGTTAGAGATAAATTCACTAGATGTTATTAATATGGCAAACAAGCATCCTCGTGTTAATTTGCATACACCTGGTCCTGGAGTAGGCGGGCATTGTTTAGCAGTTGATCCATATTTTATTGTTGCTAAAGCTCCTGAGACAGCTCAGTTAATTAATCTATCACGTTCTATCAATACTTCTATGCCAGAATATGTTGTAGAAAATGTTAATAAACTAATGAAGAATGTAGATGGTAAAGTAGTAACAGTATTTGGTTTAACTTATAAAGGAAATGTTGATGATATCCGAGAAAGTCCTGCGATGGAAATTTATGAAATGCTTAAAGAGCAAGGTCAATTTGAAGTAAGAGCATATGATCCACATGTTCAACTTAATTGGGTTATTGCAAACATGGAAGAAGCCGTAAGCGGTTCTGATTTAATCGTTGTACTTTCTGATCATGATGAATTTAAATTATTTGGGGAAACTGATTTAGTGAAAATGAATAATAAAAGAATTTTTGACACAAAGAATGTAGTTATGGCTGTTTCTAGTGATGTTGAATATATGAACTATGGAAATTTATATGAATTTCTAAAGAAGGAAGCTAGCCTTGTATGAACTTTATCTGGCAAATCATGAAGGAACAGCTTCTTCATTTGAATTTGATTTTTAGATTAAGTTTTTATGAAGAAAAAAGTAAATATACGATGCATTATTTAGGTGCCTTTTGGCAATTATTTAATCCTATTATTCAGATTGGTATTTATTGGTTTGTCTTTGGTTTTGGAATAAGAGGCGGGGGGTCTTCTGTAGGAGAGACCCCGTTTTTCTTGTGGCTTATAGCTGGCATCGTACCATGGTTGTTTATTAATTTAGCAATAACACAAGGGTCGAATAGTGTTTATTCTAATATAAACTTAGTTTCGAAAATGAAATTTCCTGTTAGTGTATTACCATCTATAAAAATTGTAGGAAATTCTTTTTCCTTTTTTATCATGATGGTCCTTACACTGACAATAATTTTTTTCAATAAAAGTTTCCCAGGGATCTACCTAATACAATTACCTTATTACTTGCTTTGCTTATATTCTTTACTGTATGGATTAACTTTATTATTATCAACGCTTACAACCATTATTAGAGACATACAAACAATTGTGCAATCAATTATGAGGCTAATGATGTATGTTTTACCGATTGTCTGGAATGTGGACAGTCTGCCAGGCCCTATTCTAAAAATACTTCAACTAAATCCATTTTTCTACATTATTGAGGGGTTTAGGTACTCTTTATTAGGCGGAGGTTGGTTTTTTAATGACCTAGCCTACAGTTTGTATTTTTGGACTATTAATTTATTAATTTTATTCATTGCTTCAAGTTCACATTTGAAATTTCGTCATAAGTTTGTTGACTATATTTAATTGGAGGCTTTAAAAAATGAGGCCGAAAATAGCTTTTTCTAATGTATCAAAAAGTTTTAGTTTATATAAAAAACAGTCCGATAAATTAATGGAGATTATCTCATTTAAAAATAATAAGGATAGCTTTTATGCCTTGAAAAACCTATCATTTGAGATTTATGAAGGGGAAGCCATTGGTATTGTTGGTCTTAATGGCTCAGGGAAATCCACCCTTTCTAATTTGCTCGGACAAATTATCCCACCGTCTTCCGGAGAAATAGAAATTAATGGAGAAACCTCTCTAATTGCTATTGCAGCGGGTTTAAATAACCAATTGACGGGATTAGAAAACATTAATCTAAAGTGTTTAATGCATGGTTTAAGTAAGGCAGAGATTCAAAAGCTAAAATCCGATATTATTGAGTTTGCTGATATTGGAAAATTTATTAACCAGCCTGTGAAAAACTATTCAAGTGGGATGAAGTCCCGTTTGGGCTTTGCTATATCTATTCATACCAATCCAGATATACTAATTGTTGATGAAGCCCTTTCGGTGGGAGATCAGACTTTCTATCAAAAGTGTCTAGACAAGATGAATGAATTTAAAAGTAAAGGGAATACGATTGTCTTCATCAGTCATTCGATCTCACAGGTTCAGGCGTTCTGTGATCGCGTGATGTGGATTCATTTTGGTAGAATGGAAAAGTTCGATGAGGCTAACGTTGTTATTAAAGAATATAGTGAGTTTATAAAATGGTTTAACGCTTTAACCGAAGCCGAAAAGAAAGAGTACCGGGCAAAAATGCTTGGACGTCAATATATAGAAGAAGACCAGTTTGTAGATAATCATTCCGGAAGACAAGCAAAACTTAAGAAAAAGAAACAGGTAAAAAATAATAGCAATTTTCTTTTTTCCTTGCAATTCAGCTTACTTTTTCTAGCGGTAATCATTAGTGCTTCCTTTATGTTTGGTATCCAGCCAGTCAAAGGAATTGAAAGATATCTTGATGATTATTTAATAAAGGATCCCATTCCTGCAGAAAAGACTAAAAAGGTCAGTGAAGAAGTTAATAAAGAAAAACTGCAAGAATCTAGAGCAAAGGAAGTAAATAAAGACGGTTTGGTGATGACAGGGCCCTCAGACCTGTACAGTGACTATGAAATGAAAACTCCCAGCGAACCGATGAAGTTCACTCAAAAACTACGTGTTTTAGAGCAAAAGGGAAATTCCTATAAAGTAAGAACAAATAATGACACAATTGGTTATACTAATGTTGATAATATTAAAATATTGGAAGAGGATATTCCAGTCACTCAAAAGGAAATAGAGGAGTTTCTCCCTCTATTTCCTGTGAGATTCTCCAATGCTTATGAATACTTTCTTACCTGTCTCAATTCAGACTATGAAGAGGTTAAATCAAAGTTAATTGGCTTAGATGATGAGAAGATTCTTGATAATGGTATGAAAACGCTGACTTATTCCGTTTATAGTACTCAGTTTTCAATAAACCAAGAGAATAAAGCTGAATCCATTAATATTAGCAATATTGATACAACCAAAGAACAGTGGGATCAATTAAAGGAAAGTGCATCGCTTATTTCAAACGATTCCCTCTATTACTATTTTAAAACTAAAAAGTATGAGATCGTTTTAGATCTTCATAATAATAATGCTACTATTTCATTAAATAACTACTGAAATACGGAAAATGAGGGAGCTAGTCATGAACCAAAAAATTAAAGTAATGACCGTTTTCGGAACGAGACCAGAAGCTATAAAAATGGCGCCATTAGTTAAGGAACTAGAAAAGAACTATGAAACCATTCAATCTATCGTGACTGTGACGGCGCAGCACCGGCAAATGCTGGACCAAGTGTTAGAAATATTTGAAATCATTCCCGATTATGACTTGAATATTATGAAAGATCGCCAGACATTAACGGATGTAACGATGAGAGCTCTAGAAGGATTAAACCAAGTACTTCAGGAAGCAAAGCCAGATATCGTTCTGGTTCATGGGGATACCACTACTACATTCGTAGCAAGTTTAGCTGCCTTTTATAATTCTATTCCAATCGGCCATGTAGAAGCGGGTCTACGTACCTGGAACAAGTTCTCTCCTTATCCAGAAGAGATGAATCGGCAACTTACTGGAGTTATGGCTGACCTTCATTTTGCTCCTACTGCTGTTTCAAAGAAAAATTTGTTACAGGAAAACAAATCCGAGAACAATATATTTGTAACAGGAAATACGGCAATTGATGCCTTGAAAACAACGGTCAAACCACAGTACTCTCATCCAATTTTAAAACAATTAGGACAGGACCGGTTAATATTAATGACGGCTCATAGAAGAGAAAACTTGGGTGAACCAATGGAAAATATGTTTCGAGCGATTCGAAGATTGGTTGAAAAACATCATGATGTTCAAGTGGTCTATCCAGTACATATGAATCCAGTAGTACGCCAAATTGCCGATAAGATTCTAGGTCAGAACAGTGGGATTCATTTAATTGAGCCATTAGATGTAATCGACTTCCACAATTTTGCATCTAGAGCTTACTTGATTTTAACCGATTCAGGTGGTGTTCAAGAGGAAGCACCATCATTGGGAGTACCTGTATTGGTCCTTAGAGATACTACTGAACGCCCGGAAGGTGTTGAGGCGGGGACGTTAAAGCTTGCAGGAACTGATGAAGAAGTTATTTTTAACTTGGCAGATGAGCTGTTAAGTAATGAAAAGGCTCATGATGCGATGGCAAAAGCCTCCAATCCATATGGGGATGGAAATGCTTCTAAAAGAATTGTTGATGCTATCCTATATTATATGAAAACTACTGAAATTAGACCCAAGGACTTGGGTGAATTATAGTAAAAAAAGGTCTGTAATGGAACAGACCTTTTTTTACTGGAAATGTTTGTTTTTGACAAAAAAATCACCCTGCAATTAACAAATTTCATCAAATTATGAACGGAAGGTGTGAAATAATTAAGATGTAAATTTGGAAGGGGTTGTTTAATTTGGTTTATTTAAAAGATCCTGTATGCATAAAAGAAGCACTATCCATTGCTTTAGAGTTACTGCCGGACAATAAATATTGCCAATTAAAAGAGTTTGTTGCATTAATCCCTAGTATCGTTGGCCGTACTAATTGGGAGATTCCCGAGGAACTGAAAGAGGATCTAAACCGTTGTATTAAGGAGTTTAAACCGTCTAAAATCTATTTCTGGCTAAGGGAAGACTTTAAAAATGCCTTATACGATATGGAAATACAACTGAATCAAAAGATTTCATAATAGTATAGATGGAAGTGTAGAGCAGCCATCCATAAAAAAAGAGCATCACAAGTTTGCTAGTGATGCTCTTTTATTGTTTAGTTGGATGCATAAACGATTACTTTTTCTTCAAACTTACTAACTCCATGACGGTTATTCCGTCGCGTACCGTTTTCACCTGCCCGATATTTTTCGCATAGTAGTAGATATACCCGGAATCTTCCTTTACCTCGATACAGTTTTTAAACGTCCCAGCTGGCGTTTTCACCGTCCTTTTTATGGAGGTAATCCGAGCTTGTCCTTCTCCCTCATAGCCGATATCCCATTTCAGGCCGACCTTCGCTGGA
>DATMFE010000525.1:0-10689 GCA_035556295.1 Ureibacillus sp. | reverse complement strand
CTTTGAGATATTGGGATTACTACAATATGACGGAAGCCTTTACAGATTTATTTTTCTCTCTTTGACAAGAGGGTGGGGGGTCAAGTCCTTCGCAGGTCATCTTCTAAACAAGACTCAAATCCTTATGTATCAAGAGTTTGGGCTTTTTCTGTTTTAGTTAGATACCCCACCAAATGGCACGGATTATGTGGTTGGTGCCATTTTGGTTCCCACAATGATTTACTGCGTTTGATGTACCGCTTTCTTAAAGAGCCTTTTCGTTTTGAAAAGGCTCTTTAAGAAAGTATAAAATTTTTCAACTTAAGAATGGTCTAGTTCCAGCGCCCAGCGACTAGTGTAAATCAAACAACTCCTTACAATAAGTCAACATCGAATGGCTGCCGATCTTCGTGCTTATACGGAGCGCTCAAGTCCATACGGCACTAAACGAACATGCTTGTGCTTTTCATGCAGTGCCTGTCACCCATTTATCTGTACTTTTGCACTTTTCGGTTTAAGCTTGATATTCACGAAACAAATGCTAATAACAATGAATAGCAGTCCTACTATAAGTTTTAAAGTGATCGCTTCATGTAGAATAAAGGAGCTACAAATAATGGCGATTAATGGTATAAGAAATGTATACGAACCTACTTTGCTGGCTTCTCCTGAACCAACAAGTGCAAAGTATGCAAGCCATCCAAAAGCAATGACAAAGATAGAGATGAAAAATAAATTTGATATAAAAGGTAATTCCCATTCGATACTTGACCAGCTTTCAATGCTTGAACCTACACATAATAAGAAGATCCCACCCATGAGAAGCTGCATGGTAACCATCCATATGGAATCTACACAATTACCTGTTTTCTTCACAAATACTGTTCCTAATCCCCAACCAATTGCTGATCCAAGTGCAAGGAAAATTCCAATAGCAGATATATCACCGGTAAAACCACCTGTGCTTATAATTGCAACACCGGCAAAACCGAGTATTAGTCCAATGGCCTTTAATCCATACATGGCTTCTCCAAGCCAAAGCCATGAAAAGATTCCAAGTAAGACCGGCTCGATAAACACTATAGTTGAAAAGAGTCCAGCTGGCATATAGCTTAACCCAATAGTTTGAAGCCCGTAAAAAATAATGATGTTAAGCAAAGCAGAAATTAAGTATAAATGCCAAGTTTCCCTTAGCCTTAATTGCTGATATCTTGGCAATGCAAAAATGAGCAATACAATACCACCTAGAACAGTTCTTATTCCAGCAAAAAGTAAGGGAGGTGTATAGTCAAGTGCCAGTTTTGATAATGGCCAATTAACCCCCCACACAATAACAAGGAAAGACAGAATCAATACTGTTCTGGTTCGCGAAAGTTTTTTCATTGTTGAACCGCCTTGTTGTCAGTCTTTTCTAATCCAATAAAAGCGTCCCTTCCTGCACCTAGACCTGAGATGAGGAGTAGAATGGCCGCAATTATGATCATAGATAAAGGTACTGTCCAGCCTTTCGTGATGACATGCAGTATTCCAAAAAGAGCGGGACCAATAGCTGCAAGAAGATATCCTATAGACTGTGCCATGCCTGATAATTCTGCTGATTGATGGGACGTCTTGGTTCGAAGACTGAAAAACATCATGGATAGGCTAAAACTACTGCCTACCGCGATGCCCATTAGAATTACCGATAGAATAAGAATAAAATATCCTCCGTAGAGCAGTCCGAAAATCCCGAACAGATATAATACTGATGTCGTAATAACTAAAATACGTTGATTTGACATACCACCAGCCAAGATTGGCACAATAAAAGTAATGGGTAAAATAGCAAGTTGCATCAATGATAGTATCCAGCCTGCATTAGTAGGGCTGATACCTTTTTGAATTAGAATTTCAGGGAGCCATGCCACTAATACGTAAAATATTAATGATTGAAGGCCCATAAAAAATGTTACATTCCATGCAATAGGTGATTTCCAAATATTAAAATCCGTATTATTTAACTTATTTACATCAATAGATTGGCGTATACGAATATTTCGCAATTGTGGTAGCCAAAGAAAAATAGAAATGAAGGAAAGTATTGCCCAAACACCAAGCGCTCCGTTCCATCCTAAATTCTTTCCAATAGCAAGCGGTACACTGATTCCCGAAGCAATTGCCCCGCATAAATTCATGCATACCGAATAAACACCTGTCATTAAACCAACATTTTTTTCAAAGTCCCGTTTTATTAAACTGGGCAGTAAAACGTTACATACAGAGATAGCTAAGCCTATCAAAATGGTTCCTGTAAATAACATAATTTCACCGGCTACAGATCGTACGACAATACCGATTGTAAGAATAATTAAGGAAATGAACAATAAACGTTCCATCCCCATATGCCTAGCCAATTTTGGTGATAAAGAAGAAAATACTCCAAAAGCCAATAAAGGGATGGTTGTAATTAGACCTAGTACTGTATTGGAGATTGCTAAATTATCTCGAATCATTCCAATTAAGGGACCTACCGCGGTTAAAGGGGATCTTAAATTTGTAGCAATAAAAATAATCCCAATAACAAGAAGGAAAGTCGTTACTAATGATGGTTCAGATTTAATATCCATCATGTTATTGCTTCTTGCTGATTTCATTTTTAATCCTCCATTGCCGCTTGAATGCTATCTTTAAATTGTTGAATATACTCATCAACAGCAGCTACTGCTCCTTCGGGTTTTTTTTCTATAATTGCGTGTACAAGTTTACTGTGTGGTGTTGGTTG
This sequence comes from Ureibacillus sp., assembly GCA_035556295.1. GTDB lineage: Bacteria > Bacillota > Bacilli > Bacillales_A > Planococcaceae > Ureibacillus. The sequence continues at coordinate 7,949 of DATMFE010000525.1, read as the reverse complement.
ATAGTTGGTTATAATATTTCCTATAGATAATTGAATAAATTCTGCTACTCGTTCATATAGATCCATTAGTAACTGATTGTGTGCTGCTTTTACAATTGATCTATGCAATTTTATGTCTGCTTCAATAAAAGCAGCAAAATCTTTCACTAGAGCAGCTTCTTCACATTCAGCAAAATTCAATTTAATTTCTTCTATATCCGTAGTCGTATGTCTTACAGCCGCTAATAATGCTGTTTCCCGTTCGAGTGCATGACGCACTTCCAGAATTTCCAAAATATTAGATTCTTTAAGACGCCTTTGAAGAGTCACCCCTAAAACGCTTGATGCAATAACAAAGGTCCCATCACCTGGTTTTGTTTTTAAAAGACCAGAATGAACTAATGCCCTGATCGCCTCCCTTAACGTATTACGGCTTACACCAAGTTCCTCAACTAAAAGAGGTTCAGCAGGAATACGGTAACCGACAGGCCATTGCCCCGATTCTATTAAAAATTCAATTTGCGTAGTGACCTGTTCCACTAGAGATAAACGTCTGGTTTTATTTAATTTCATTCACAAACCTCCAAACATCCGATGTTTAACATATAGATACTTTACCACATTAAATTAAATAGATAAATATCTATCACGAAAAAACGCCATCCTTACTGTATCTTTAAAACAAAGTTTAACCGTTTGTAATAAAGTTGCCCCGTTTTGAAAAAGACGGACCAAAATATCTTTCTTAATAAAGAAGGAGTTTTGCTTTTCTTATGACTAACGAACGGTTATATGTAGTATGATTTTCGACCGTATTTAACGTAAATAAAGATACAAAAATAGTCTATTTTCTGTCTTTGTTTACTTATTATATTTAGTAAGTAATTATAGTTTTCAACGTAAACAACGATAGGACTTTACTTGGAGGGTGGGTATGGATAGGCTAGCTTGCCTGATGAAACCCTAGCTTCAGCCTTTCAAGACAAATCGTACCTACATGGGCTCCAAGTCAAGTCCTTAAACGCCTTTTCTATGGATACATGTAAACAATGATAAAGGGTTCACCATATCAATGTTTTGGATCGGATACTATATATAAATCCCCGTTAATTGAAAAAGGACATGTATGAATATGGTATAATTTATACATTATTTGCTTATTTTTAAGAACTTTAAAACTGGAAAGGGGTGGAGACGTTATCTCTTTTTATAAACAGGCTTATAACTGCTATATTATCTACCATCACGTTTAGCTTCCTTTATTCTTGTTTTTTATATGCATTCCCAGCAAAGCAGGACCCAGGTACTTTAAATTCTTTCTATGATGATGATTTTTTTATTGGACTTATGTATTTATCAGCGTTATATATATTTATTGGTATACCGATTTCTCTAATCGTAGATACATATATGGTTAAGAATTACAAAGGAAGATTTTTTGTTTATTCCTTTGTCTTTTTGCATATCAATATTATTTTACGCAGTAAAAACCCATTTAGACTTTCCTGAATTATGAACACATTATTTAAAGGTCAGGGCTGCCATTTGGTGGTCAAGTGAAACCTGTAACGGTCATAGAAGGTCTGGATTTCTGTAACCAACTTTTTGCCATGGAGCGAAAATGGAAGGATCTAAGTCCAAAAGTACGTTGTGAAAAACGTCTAGAACAAAGTAAAAACGTCCTAGATGCTTTTTTGTCAAGGTTAAAAATACAAAAACATAAAGTGTTACCAAAAAGTGCACTCGGACAAGCCATCGCCTATTGTCTGAACCAATGGGATAAATTAGTGGCTTTTTTAGAGAATGGGCGATTAGAGATTCACAATAATCGAAGTGAGCGCTTCATCAAATCAGTTGTGATTGGAAGGAAAAACTGGATGTTTAGTAATAGACTGCAAGATGCACGGGCAAGTGCTATTATTTATAGTATCGTGGAGACAGCTTTAGCGAATGGATTAAATCCATACTATTATCTTCGCTATCTATTTGAGCAGCCTCCCAACATGGATATGACAGACGAAAATGCCATAGATGAATTATTACCTTGGTCAACAACTTTGCCAGTTTCTTGTATTACTTTTAACCAGCTATCTAAACTCAATCCCCATCTGACATACATGTGGGGATTATTTGCCGTTTACCATCAAACGGTTAAATAAAAAGTCCTTCTTCAGAAAATACGGAACCGCTTACTCTTGATTATCTATATTTTGGATGGATAAAATCAAACCAGAATAATTCATCTCTTTTCTGGAAAACTATACTGCGAGAGGAGATGACTGGTCATGAAATTACTTCTGAACTTAAGAAAAAGAAAAAAATTTAAGCTTTCAGAAATGATTGATTCTTTTTCTAATGAAGAACCAGATAAATTAATAAGTTCAGACCTTTCGGCTAATGAACGTTTTTTGCGAGATATTTTTCAACAATGTTCTGATGTTGTGTTTCGTGTTGTACCTATAAACAATAAAACAAAATTACTTTTTGTTTATATTGATGGTTTATGTGACACAAAACCTCTCGATGAGATGATGTTAAATCCTGTTAGGACATCTGAAAAAAAATGTGAAGTATTTATATTTGAAGAATTTGTTGCAAATCAGCTTCGTGCGGTTGCTCAAATAAAATCAACCAAGAATGTAAATGAATTAATTAATGGGATATTAACGGCAAATGTCGCCGTTCTAGTCGAGGGAGAAACAACTGCTTTACTTGCAGATTTAAAAGGTTTTGAAAAACGGTCAATTGAAGAGCCTTCCTCTGAAACCGTCATACGTGGTCCAAGAGACGGGTTTACAGAAACATTACGTGTGAATACAAGCTTAATCCGAAGACGAATTAGGAGCCCTAGATTGAAGATAGAGTCGTTTACAATTGGTAAACTTTCAAAAACGGATGTAGCAGTTGTATATATTGAAAAAATTGCAAGTGATTCTGTTATTGAGGAAGTACGAAAGAGACTCGAGTCGATTGAAATTGATGGAGTTATCGAGACTGGTTATATTGAAGAGTTTATTGAAGATTTTCCCTTTTCTCCATTTCCACAGATTCAAAACACCGAACGCCCTGATATCGTTTGCGGTAGTTTACTGGAAGGGAAGGTATCCATATTTGTGGACAATACTCCATTTGTTCTGATTGTTCCCATGACCTTTTGGTCGGGGTTGCAGGCCGCTGAAGACTACTATGAACGGTTTATTTATGTAACCTTTATTCGCTGGATTCGCTATATTTTATTCAATATTTCATTACTGCTTCCCTCTATATACGTTGCAGTAACAACTTTTCATCCACAGTTAATTCCAACAAATTTGTTAATAAGTATAGCATCTGCACGAGAGGATGTCCCATTTCCGCTGTTGTTTGAAGCTTTTATGATGGAGCTGATGTTCGAAGCTTTACGTGAAGCTGGGATACGGCTTCCAAAGTCAATTGGTTCAGCTGTTAGTATTGTAGGAGCGCTTGTTATAGGGGAAGCTGCTGTAGAAGCTGGTATTATCTCTGCTCCCATGGTTATTGTGGTAGCAGCCACAGGAATAGCATCATTCGCGGTACCGCGATATAATTTCGGCACTGCATACAGGCTCCTTCGCTTTCCTATACTTATCCTAGCAGGACTGTTTGGTCTCTATGGAGTCATTCTGGGAGTAGTTGCCATCCTTATTCATCTTGTTCATCTTCAATCCTTTGGGGTTCCCTATTTAAGTCCAATTGCCCCGCAAAATCCAAAATATCTAAAGGATGTTTTGGTACGAGCACCTAGATGGAGTATGCATCGCCGACCTATAAAGGTAGCTGGTCAAGATAAAACCCGTATTCCTGAAGGGCGACGGACGAAAACCTGAAGGAAGGAACGAATGATGAGATGATCAAAAGATTAAAAATATGTCTTATTATACTAGTTTGTATGTTTTTAACTACCGGATGCTGGGATGAAAGAGAAATAAACAATCAGGCGATCATATTGGGGTGGGGTTTCGACCAAAATGAAGATGGAGATTATATTGGCAGTGCTCAGATTGTTGTTCCTGGGGAAGTTGGTGAGAGAAGTAGTGGTCAAGGCAAAGGATACATAGTTGAAACAGCGACAGGGAAAAGTCTTTTGGATGTAACTCAGAATTTGCAAAGAAAGCTCTCAAGGAAAGTTTTCTCAAGTCATCAGAAGGTCATTGTAATTGGGGAACGCTTAGCCAGAAATGGGATATCGAACATCCTTGATATATACAGTCGGGAGCCTGAACTTCCCATACGAACGAACTTTTTTGTTTTAAAAAACGGTGATGCATTGGATTTGCTGGAGGTACCGTACAAGATGGAAGATATGCCTTCTACTGCTGCAATGAAAATGTTCCAAAGTACAGCAGGACCAGAAAGCACTACGTTTAAGGATTTTTTGGAAGATGCGAGTTCAGAGGGAATTAGTCCGACATTACCGATTCTTGAAATTATTAGTTCTAAAAAAGAAGGGAACCAGGAGAAAGAAAAGGATACCGAGACCTTCCGGCTTGGTGGGAGAGCTATTTTCAATCAGGATCTTGAGTTGGTTGGATTTTTATCCTATCGGGAGGCAGTTGATAGATTGTGGATTATTAACAAGTTAAATACTCATAAATTAACCACAAATTTATTAAGAGAAAAAGGAAATGTAGGTATTCTGGGTATGAATTTTAAAAGTAAGATCCAACCCATTATACAAAATGATCAAGTGGAATTTCATATAACGCTTTCCGGAACAGGGGTGGTTCGTGAAAATAATACAGAATTAGACCTAAAGCAGCCGAAGAATCTTCAGATAATAGAACGTTCATTTAATAAGAATTTGCAAAATCATATGATAAGTACCATTACAAAAGTTCAAAAAGAATATAAAACAGATATTTTGGGTTTTGGACAATCCGTTCATAAGAAATACCCTCGAAAATGGAAAATATGGAAAAAGTATTGGAGCAAGAAATTCTCAGATGCAGATATTACAGTTAAAGTGGACATACATATTGAGCGAACTGGGGTAACTGGTTCTCCATTACATTTGAAAGAAAGTGAGATCCAGAAATGAAAATTTCCAAGTATCAAATATTTTGGATGATTGCATCTCTAGAAATTGGAATGGTTTTGTTACTGACACAATCACCTGCTATTGAGGAAGCAAAGCAGGACGCTTGGATCTCATTTGTTTTTGCTGGGTTGGCAGGAATAGGAATCACCTTTGCTGCAGGAAAACTAAGTCTTCTCTATCCTAACCAAACATTCATTCAGTATAGTCAAATCATATTAGGGAAATGGTTAGGGAGAATAATAGTGATTCCATATTTTATCCATTGGCTTTCTGTGATCGGAGTTATTTTTCGTCAATCATCAGAAATAATCCAAATGACTTTATTTACAAGAACCCCATTGTTTATTTTAATTGTCCTTTTATTACTTTTAGTAATTTATGTGAATTGCATAGGGGGGATTGAAGGCATTGGGCGGTGTAGTGAAATCATGGGCCCGTTGATATTTTTAATGGTTATTATTACTTTGTTCCTTAATTTCAATAATATAGAATGGGATAAGATTCTCCCCGTTTATACTGACTCAGGATTAAAATCTATTTTACAAGGAGGTTTAACGCCTGTATCGTTTTATGGTGAGTCGGTTTTAATAATGATGCTACTCTCTTTTACAGAAGAACCGAAAAAAGGAGTAACTTGGGCTGTATGGGGTGTAGGCGTTGTAGCTATTTTAGTGACTATTTCAACGCTAGAAATTCTAATGGTATTTGGAGCAAATTTGTCTTCAAGACTATGGTATCCATTTTTTGAGATGGCGAGATACATATCGCTTATGCAATTCCTACAAAATATAGAAATAATTGTGACTGTTATATGGATCTTCAGTATATTTATAAAATTGTCCATTTATCTATTCGTATCTAGTTATGGGATAGCTCAATGGCTAAATATAAAGGATTGGCGAAAGGTTATTTGGTTTGTAGCAATAGCTTCAATAGTACTTTCTTTGATTTATCCTAATAATAACGTAGCGTCTGTTTCTTATCTTGAAAAATATTGGCTTCCATTTGTTCTCCCCATAAATATGATAGGTATTCCCTTGCTCCTTTGGGGGATTGGAGTTATTCGTAAAGATTCAAAACAAATTGATGAGTAATAATAAAGCAAGTGTAAAATAGGCTCCATCTGATAAACAGGTGGGGCCTATTTTACGCTTACTTATAAATCTACATTTCTCTTCTCCAACAGGAATCATTCCATCTCACGATTTATAACTGCATCCCTGTCCACTGCCAATAAGAAAAATAGAATAACATGATGACTAGTATATAATGATGATATAAATAATCTTTAAGAGTTTGATTTACTAGTTAGATCATTCCAAGCAATTGTTTCTTCTTTAATTACAGCCATCCCAATCCAAATATTTAAAAAACCAAAACCACTAATAATTCGATCCTTTTTTAATGTAGGGACTATATCTTTGGTGATTAAGGGGGTTCTTTTCCATACGCATTCCTCCTATTATTCAAATTTACTTAACTCATTAATTACTAAAGGAATATTTAAATCTCTTAAATAAGGGATAGTTCTTCTTTGTTTTCTTACTAGTGATAAATCTAACTCAGCAATAATAATTTGTTCATCATCTAAAGCTTCCGAAAGTATTTTCCCCGTTGGATCAATAATCCTACTATGGCCTCCAAAGGTGGTTTCATTTTTTTCGGTACCAATTCGATTAGCAGCAATCACAAAACAACCATTTTCTAAAGCCCTTGCTCTTGTAGCGATATCCCAAGCATATAAGCGAGCATTCCCAAAAGCTGAAGGGTAGATTAATAAATTAGCTCCTTGTAGTGTTAGGATGCGTGCACCTTCAGGGAATCCAACTTCATAACAAATTTGCAAGCCAATATTAAGGTTTTCAATTGAGCAAATTTGATAATTTTGACCTTTTGTGAAGCGTACATTTTCTTGATCCCATAGATAAATTTTACGATAGGAGGATTGTAATCCACTCTTATCAACTATTAAAGCCGTATCATATAAAACACCGTCAACAATGCTTTCTTCAGTTATACAGGAAACTAAAATAATATCTAACTCTTTGGCTACATTTTCCATCCAATCTATAGTATCTCCAGATAATTTTTCGGATAATTCCAAATCGTTCTCTTCAACACGGTAGCCTGTACTAAATAACTCAGGCAAAACAATTAGTTTAGCCTCATTACTAGCTGCCTCTGTAATTAATGAATATGCTTTATTTAAATTTTTTTCTTTGTTACCAAGCACACAGTTCATTTGTATAGCTGCGACTTTAAAAGTGTCCTTTTTCATAACGTCTCCTCATCCATATGGTGTTTTTAAAATGTAATAATTGGTTTGATGATATTATCATCTGCATTTTCAAATAATTGGTAAGCCTCCAAAATATCATCAATATGAAATCGATGAGTAATCATAGGAGTAAGATCAATCCGTTTTTGAGAAACAAGAGTCATTAATTGAGACATACGTTCACGTCCTCCGGGACAAAGTGTTGTGATAATTCTATGATCACCCATTCCTCCAGCGAAATGTTCAATAGGAATTTGAATATGTCCTGAATAGATGCCGACACTTGAAATACACCCACCTCTACGAATCACTTTTAAAGCGTTTTGGAATGTGTCTTCTTTGCCTAGCGCTTCAATTGAGACATCGGCGCCCTTACCCTCTGTGATTTGTAATACCTCTTGGACAGGATTTACTAAGGTATAGTTTAAGACAATATCAGCCCCCATTTTTTTAGCTAAATCAAGTCTTTTTTCATTACCATCAATTGCTATGATTTTACTTGCTCCTTTTAAACGAGCACCTGCTATTGCGCATAAACCAACGGGACCACAAGCAAATACGGCTACGGTATCACCGATTTGAATATCAGCATTTTCAGCAGCTGCTATTCCAGTTGAGCCAATATCAGTTAGAAGT
>DATMFE010000524.1:0-2727 GCA_035556295.1 Ureibacillus sp. | reverse complement strand
GCACGTGACGGGATGACGATGGTGATTGTAACCCATGAAATGGGCTTTGCGAAAGAAGTGGCCGACCGAGTCATTATGCTGGCAGACGGAAATATTATTGAAGAAGGACATCCAAATGATATCTTTGTCCATCCAAAACATGAACGGACGAAAAGGTTTTTGAACCAAATATTATAGAATGCAATCGAACCTGCCTTGGCGTATTCAAGGCAGGTTTTTTATCTTTTGGCTCTGTATTTTAACCCTACTTTTGTACCTTATCGGTTAGTTCTTAGGTAATGAATTGATGGAGAAAAGGGGTTCCTAAATATCTGAATAAATGGTACTATTTACATAGTGTTTACATGAAATTTACATATTTACGTATTGTTTACAAGACAAAAAATAATTAGTCAAATAGGAGGGTATTGTAATTTGTCATTAGTTTCCTTATCAAATGCAATTAACTATGATCATACCTTAATAGGTTCTAAGGCAATGAATCTGTCAAAAATTAAAAGAATATTAAATAATATTCCAGATGGTTACGTAGTCACTTCGGAAGCATTTAAGGAGTTTCTTTCATTCAACCATATTAATACAACAAGCAATGAAAACGTTCAAGATGAAATCATCCATGCAAAATTCCCTGCTAATATGGAATTAACCATTGCAGAGAAGTTTGAAGCTTTGAAGAAAAGTTCAAACTATGCAGTTGCGGTACGTTCATCGTCTGCACTCGAGGATCTTGAAGGCGCATCATTTGCTGGACAATATGAGACAATTTTAAACGTAAGAACTCTGGAAGAACTTTTACATAGCATAAAGCGATGCTGGGCGTCCTATTTTTCATCCTATGTACTGGATTATGCCAAAAATAACAGCATTTCACTTTCCGATGTTCAAATGGGGGTCCTCGTACAAGGGATGGTTAACGCAGATGTTTCAGGTGTTATCTTCAGTACAAACCCAGTGACACATAACCAAAACGAAATTCTTATAAATGCTAGTTATGGTTTAGGTGAGGCCATTGTTGATGGCAGCGTCACACCAGATATGTTCATTATTAATAAACAAAGCAATCATATTATGAAGGAACTAGGACTAAAGGGAATTCAAATTATTCCTGTCGAGAGCGGAAACGAAACAGTTGATGTCCCTATTGAAAAACAGGAAGTATTTTGTTTAGAAGAGGATTTAATCCATCAGTTAACGGATGTTACAAAGGAAATTGAAGCTTATTACCAATATCCAGTAGATATTGAGTTTGCTATAAATAATCATCAAATTTTCATCTTGCAATCAAGGCCAATCACGACATTAAAAGGGGATAAAGCATCATGAGTACATTTATAAACAACTTAGAATTTAAGGATTTTAAAAAGAATTTATTTTTAGCTGATGAAGAGAAGAATGTATTTTGGGAACTGGATGGTGCTCACTTTCAAAAACCATTAACACCGTTATTTTCTTCTTATATAGCCCCTGCCGTATCAGAAGGAACGTTAAAAGCCTTTGAAAAGCTCCAATTGCCTGTTAAACAATTTCATGTGAAGATGACCAACGGCTATTACTATCAAACAGTTCGCATGCATGATAATTTAGAGGTTCGCTTAGAAGCACACCAAGAGGCAATGAAACCAGTATTTCCAAGATTGACTGAGATTCTTGATGAACATGTTAAAAACACACTTTTACCTTTTTATCATCGCTTAAATGAGTATAAAGACCAAAACCTAACGTTAAAGGATGCAGAAGAGAAAGTAATAGAGCTGTATGAAATGTTCAAAGAAATTTGGTCCATTCATTTTGAGGTGGTTATGCCAAGATTGTCAATGGGCGTAGCTCTTGAAGAGGTTTATGGTGCCTTATTGAATACAAAAAATACTACAGAGGTTTATGACTTGTTATTAGGCACAATGAATAAGTCATTGGAAACGGACAGAGAGCTATGGAAGCTTTCATTGATTGTAAAAGATTCAGAGATATTATCAAAACTATTTCATGATACAGATAGTGAACAATTACAAGAAGCACTACAAATCTCTGAAGAAGGTCGTCACTTTCTATCTTCTGTTCAACTTTTCCTTGAGGAATATGGTTATCGTACAGCAAACAGCCATGAATTTGCAGACGAAACTTGGGTAGAAAACCCTTATCATGCTTTAAGAGTTATTAAAAACTATCTTGAGAAGGACTTTGATTTTGAAGCTGAACTTCAGGAAGTTATCTCAAAAAGAGAAAAGAAAGTGGAGGAAGTACTTTCGAAAATGCCGGAGGGGGAGCTCAAAGAAACATTTAAAGCTCTTCATAATATGGCATTAAAAATGTGGGGAATAGACGAGGATCATCATTTCTATATTGATGCCATGCTGCCCGCAAAGGCTCGTCCATTTATTTTAAATGTGGGGCATACATTAGTTACCCACTCTGTCATTGAAAAGAACGAGGATGTTGTATTCCTGTATTTAGATGAATTAGTTGAACTTCTAAGAAATCCTAAGCCGTCTCATGACTTAATTAAGAAAAGAAGAGAAGAACACAAGAAAAATGAAGCCAATGCGCCTGCTCCATTTTTCGGTAACCCACCCGAAGGTCCAGTTGATCCAATCGTAGAGCGGGTATTTGGTACGAAAACGTCTAAGCTAAATGAAGAATTAAAAACTTTTACAGGATATTCAGGCTGCCAAGGTATTTACACAGGAACGGTAAAGATTGTTAGTACCCAGAGTGAATTTGGTAAGATTA
>DATMFE010000523.1:0-1769 GCA_035556295.1 Ureibacillus sp. | reverse complement strand
CTACTGTTTTCTTATCCCAAGACATATCTTACTCCCCTTAAATTAAAATTAATGATTCATTTACATAATACCATTTTTTTACAGTTGGGAATAAAGGTGATAAAAAAAGACCATTTCATTAAAATGGTCATTCGTTTTTGTCTGGTTCAGCAGTTCATCATTTACCGAATAATTTGGACCAGAAGCCTTTCTTATTCTGTTCTTGATTAGTAGCTGCAGATTCTCGAATCGTTTCAATTAACGTACCTACCAATTGTTGCAGTTCATCAGTCGAGGTATTTTGTTCTGCTAATTTTTTTTCAATCTCTTTTAATCGGTCGTCACTATTGTCTAATCGTCTTTGTTCCATGCTATCTCGAAGTGATGAAATAAGTTCTCGATCATGAACCAAATTGTTGAATTTCTTTTCGTAATAGATGTGTTGGTCCTTCAAGGTTTGTAACAGTTCAGCGTTAAATTGTTTTTGTTCCTCAAGTGCTTGTTTGATTTCAGCAATATCTTCAGATGTCACAAGTGTTGGTACGTTTTTCTCCACTTCCTCATCATTACTCATCACCATTGGAAACTCATTGGCTAAAGTACTGTGTATTTCGTGTGTGTCCATTCCACCATCATATAAATCTTTAATTCGTTTTATTACTGCTACTGCACCAACTTCATACTTTTTCAGTCGATTGCCACCCTTAACCACGAAGAATTGTTCGAAATTAGCTAAATAACGTCTACATGTACTGTTTGGAAGTTCAGCCATATCCGATAGTTCAGCTATTGATACATATTCTTTCACTGCTGTTCACCACCTATTATTTTCATTGATTATTAGTCATTCATCGGCACTTGCCACACTTTCATTAGCCATCACTATTCATTCACTAATGATTTTCAACATTCAGCATCCTTTCCCCTTTAAACATCCCACAAATCAATCGACTTTTGTACCCAAAATTCATTTTTAGATAGTATTGAATCAAAAGGAAACATTTTTTTTAAAAAGCATACAAGAATTTTTAAATAGTTCTTGATATTTATAGTGTAGTGGTTATATTAGTTTCGATTTAGATTATGTATCAATTGGCTGAATTCAAAGGAAACAAGGACTAGCAGTTTTATCTTTGAAACTTGTTGAAATTGAAGAAAAAACAATGGCAGCACCTATTCTACTTTTAGATGATATATTGTCTTAGTTAATAGGATTCATCATGTAACAATACAACATGATAGGATATTTCACAGCCAATGACTTAAAAGATGAGGTGATGTAATTGATTGTTCTCGTGGTGCTAACCCTAAATAGTTTTTCTTTGTGTCTAACATAGATCCACGCCCTGTTAATAAGTAGTTAATAAGTATGTTGAAAGATTGTGGAAAGCTTACAAATTATCGAAATGATGGTTCTTAATCGTTAGATTTTTCCTATTTTTTTGGGGATAATACTCAAGGAAAATGAGATATATCAAGCCCTCCGACAGTTTTAGCTATGGCGAAATCTCACCGAACGAGTAACGATAAAGAATTAATCCGTTGGGACGCAGGTTATGGAATAATAGAGATAAGAATATAGGACAGCCTTACCTTTGAAGGAGGTGTTGAAATGGACATTTGGCTTCAGTTTTTTAGTTTAATTGGTTCAGCGGCTTTTATAATTTACAAATCATTAAAAAAAGTATGGAAACGTGTAAACTTAGATATAGACATTCGTTTCCGTTACAAAAAAAAGTGATCTGCCCAGTTTCCCTAAGCAAATCACACAAAAATGTTGAATCGAAAGA
>DATMFE010000522.1:0-24645 GCA_035556295.1 Ureibacillus sp. | reverse complement strand
ACTGGGGCAAATCCATTATTGTCAGGTTCCCCATCTTGAATGTTAATGGCGATTCGCTCTGGTGTAATTTTGTAGCGTCCACCAGCTAAGCCTAATGAAATGATGATGTCAGGTTGAATTTCATTGATATGTTCTTTCAGTTGTGTGGCAGACTGTTGAAAATCAACTTTTAGTATGCGGCCACAAATCTCGTAATCTTCTATCACTTTCCCAGCTAGTGCTTCCACCACTTGCATCGTCGGGTTCATTTTAAATTGTAAGAATGGTTCAAAACCAGTTAATAATATTTTTTTCATTGGATTCGCCTCAATCGTTTTTAGAATATCGGAATTTATTAAATATGGGTACAGAACCCTGAATTTTCTAAATCTTAACAAAATATTTTGTTACCATCAATAAGTTTCTATTTTCCTATGAATAGAATGGATAGGAAAGCTATGGCGAGATTACTAGGGAGTTATTGAATTTTTTGGAATTTTTTATAGAATGAAATTAGAAACTATTTGAAGAAGGTTGTGAGAATAATTGATTGTAAAAGCTAGAAAAGAGTCTCTTGAATTACAGATGTTAGCCTCGCTTAATCAACGCATGGTTTTGTCTGATAAAGACAAGCTTTATTACCTGAATTTGAAGAAAGGATATGAAGGCGAGTTGTTGTTTGATGGATATTTAGAGAGGCTGACCTGCGAAAGTATGATATTAAATGATTTATTGTTAAAAATGAATCAAACGACTTTTCAAATTGATTCAGTGATTGTTACTTCTGATTGTATTTATGTTTTTGAAGTGAAAAATTATGAAGGTGACTTTTACTATGATTCGGAAACAGATAAAATTTTCTCAAAATCGAAAACACTCGAAATTGTGAACCCCTTGATTCAATTGAAACGATCAGATACCTTATTGCGCCAATTGCTCCAAAGCCTCGGATTTAGTGGCCTTCGAATTCATTCTTCTGTTGTTTTTGTGAACCCGCACTTTACTTTATATCAAGCCCCCTTAGATAAACCTTTTATTTACCCAACGCAAATAGAGCGCTTTTTCGAACAATTGAATGAAAATAAGAAGTCGCGATTGACGAGTAAACAAAGAATGTTAGTGGAAAAGCTATTATCGCTCCATTTGGTTGAATCCCAATATTCGCAAATACCTACTTATGGGTACGAGGAACTGCGGAAAGGAATTACCTGTGGTGAGTGTGGGTCGTTTTTGGTTGCGGTTGAAGGGCGTAATTGTGTTTGTATGGGGTGCGGGGGTGTGGAACCCGTGAGTTCTGCTGTAATGCGGAGTGTGCGGGAGTTTCAGATGTTGTTTCCTGGGGAGAAGATCACCACAAAACGAATAGTTGATTGGTGCGTGATTGTGGAGTCGAGTAAAAGTGTTCGGACTATATTAGAAAATAATCTTAACGCAGTAGGTGATAATAGATGGACTTATTACGAATAGGAATATATTGAATATTGGTGTTCAATATATTCATTACAGAGGGGATTTTCTATTACCTTTTCCATTGAATTTATTTTGTTTCGGTCACTGATGGAGCATCTCTGTTACCTTTCCCTATGAATTTATTTCATTTAGGTCACTGAGCGGGCTTCTCTGTTACCTTTCCCTCTGAATTTATTTCGGTTCGGTCACTGAGCGGCCTTCTCTGTTACCTTTCCCTCTGAATTTATTTCGGTTCGGTCACTGAGAGCGCTTCTCTGTTACCTTTCTCTCTTAATTTATTTCGTTTCGGTCAATGAGAGCGCTTCTCTGTTACCTTTCCCTTTGAATTTATTTCGTTTCGGTCACTGAGCTGGCTTCTCTGTTACCTTTCCCTCTGAATTTAATTTCGTTTCGGTCACTGAGAGCACCTCTATTACTGTACTCACTAATCTTATCCGCATATAACAAAGAAAAAACACGCCCTCCAAAAGGAAGGCGTGCCATTTTCGTTCTTCTATATTTGCAGGAATATCCCTACATAAACTCCTTAACCAACGCGTCGAACTGTGCTTCTTCTAATGTCATGTCGGCATCAGATAGTGGTGATTCGGCGTAGCCAGGTAGTTTTTCTTGGTAAGATGGTGTTTCTTTGTCTTGGTAGATGATACCTGTTACAAGGCCTTCTTTTTCCATGACTGTGCGCATAGCAAGATCACGGTCAGAAGAATCGTAACCTTCAATATCACCAAGCTTAGTTAAGTGTTCTTTGAACCAATCATACGTATTGACTTTGTTGTATGTAACACATGGGCTGAAAACGTTGATGAATGAGAAGCCTTTGTGTTTGATTCCTTCTTCGATCAAAGCAGTTAGTTCTTTAATGTCAGTAGAGAAACCTTGTGCAACGAATGTTGCGCCAGAAGATAACGCTACTTCTAATGGTTTTAACGAAGGCTCGATTGCTCCACCTGGTGTTGATTTCGTGATGAAACCTTGTGCAGAACGTGGAGAAGTTTGCCCTTTTGTTAAACCATAGATTTGGTTATCCATAACAACATAAGTAATGTCGATATTACGACGGATTGCGTGTACAGTGTGCCCCATACCGATAGCAAAACCATCACCGTCACCACCAGAAGCGATAACGTTTAAATCACGGTTTGCCATTTTTAAGCCTTGTGCAAGTGGTAATGCACGGCCGTGAATTCCATGGAATCCGTATGAATTAATGTAACCAGCGATACGACCTGAACAACCGATCCCTGCAACAACTGCAAGTTCATGTGGTTCAATGCCGACATTTGCTGCAGCACGTTGGATGGCTGCTTGCACTGAGAAGTCGCCACAGCCAGGACACCAGTTTGGTTTCACTGAGTTACGAAAATCTTTAAATGTAGCCATTAGTCAAGCAGCTCCTTTACTTTAGTTTCAAGCTCACGAGGTAAGAACGGCGTACCGTCGTATTTAGTGATACTTGCGATTTTATCATGACCGCCAACATTCATTTTCAAAATGTTTGCCAGTTGTCCAGTTTTATTATTTTCCACTACTACGACTTTTTTCGCTCCAGCTACTAATGGTGCAACTTCTGTCGCAGGGAATGGGAATAATAATCGAATATGAGCATGATTCACTTTAATGCCTTCAGCGCTTAAACGATCTTGCACTTCTTCAATTGCCCCACGAGTAGAATTAAATCCAATTACTAAAACATCTGCCTCTTCATGAGGTGCGTTTACATAAACTGGTGTATCGAATTGTAAATAATCCAATTTACGGAAGCGTTTGTCCATTTGCGTGTTGCGGTTTCTTGGCGCTTCATTTGGTTTACCTGTTTCATCGTGTTCAACACCTGTTACATGGTGAATTCCGTTTGGTGTACCAGGGAATACACGTGGCGAAATACCGTCATCCGTATTTTCATAACGTTTGAAGTAATCTTTATTTTCCGGCTCTGGCAGATCCGTCTCTACAATCTTACCGCGGCGAACTTCAATTTTCGAATAATCAAATGGATCAGCCGTTTGCTTACCAAGAGAAAGTTGTAAGTCAGTCATAACGATAACCGGTAACTGTAATTCTTCTGCAATATTAAATGCTTGAATTGTATCAAAGAACGCTTCTTCTAACGTTGAAGGTGCGATAACTACTTTTGGAATTTCACCGTGAGTACCATAGAACATGGCCATCAAGTCAGATTGTTCTTGTTTCGTTGGAAGACCAGTAGATGGACCTCCACGTTGCGTATCAACGATTACTAATGGTTGTTCTGTCATACCAGAAAGACCGATTGCTTCCATCATTAGTGATAAACCAGGTCCAGCTGATGCAGTGAATGCACGTACCCCACCGAAGTTTGCACCAATCGCCATCGTTGCTGCAGCGATTTCATCTTCTGTTTGGATGACAGCGCCACCTAATTTAGGAAGTTTCTTAATCATATACTCCATAATTTCAGAGGCTGGTGTGATTGGATAAGCAGACATAAAGCGGCTTCCTGCTGCAATTGCGCCAAGTGCTACTGCGTCGTTCCCAATCATGAACATGCGGCGTTTACCATCTGCAGGTTCTAATTCCCACTCACCTACACGTTCTCCTAGAAGCTCACTCATCACATCATAACCGCGTTGGATCGCTTCCATATTCTTTTTCACAACTTCTTCACCTTTACGGCCGAAGATTTCATCTACTACACTTTGGAATACTTTATTATCTAATTTCAATAAAGCACTTGTTGCCCCAATAGCCACCATGTTTTTCATCAATGAAGTACCTAACTCGCTTGCGATTTCCGTAAAAGGTACGCTATAAAGTGGTGCTTTTGAATCTTCTGGTTTTACTGGATCAAATTTTGAGTCTGCTAAAATAATGCTACTTTCTGTTAATTCTTTATAATTTACGTCGATTGTTTCTTGGTCGAAAGCGACTAATATATCTAAATCATCTGCAATTGCACGAACTTCCGTTGGTCGTACAGTAATTTTATTGTTCGTATGGCCACCTTTAATACGAGAAGAGAAATGACGGTAACCGTATAGGTGATACCCTAAACGATTCATTGCCATTGAGAAAATTTCACCTGTACTCTCAATACCTTCCCCTTGTTGCCCACCGACTTTCCATGAAAGCTGATGTAACATAATAACAACTCCTTAAATACTTCGTAATTATTTCCTTCATTAATATAACATGCTAATGTTCGGTAAGTAATTGAAAAACTTCTATACTAAATGAAATTCAGACCTTTGACCGAATGGTGAGTTCACCAAATTGTAAATAGTATGAGCAATTTCCTTGGAACAAATGATAGTTCATCTACCAATTATTATTTTAAAATAAAAATTGTAAATTTTTTATTGTTTGTTAAGGATTCCCAATATATTATATTAACATGAGATATAATTGGTAAAGTTCTAGGTAAAAAGTAATTTTGAACTTTTATTCATATATCTCTATCTTTAGATACATATAATGTATAAATTTCATTAAGAAAGCGAGAGAAGTCCATTATGAAGAAATGTTTCGCATGTGGAAATGTCCAGGAAACTGGGAATTTCTGTGCAAAATGTGGTGGGGCATTGACAGATGTTGCTGCTACAAATGATGTTGGAGCATCAACTCCAAATCCAAATCAATCAATGGGGCAAGCCGTACCGCCAGCTCCAAATTATCAACAACCTGGACAAGGTCAACCTACTCCAAATTTTCAACAACAAGGTCAACCGAATTATCAACAACCGCCTTTCCAACAACAACCATTCCAACAACAAGGACAACAGTATCAGCAATACCAACAAGCAGCGCCATCACAGCCAAATGTGCATGTTGAACGAGTAAAAGATCAATCAAAAATGTTCTTTAGTTATTTTGTAAATTATTTAAAACAACCTTCCAGTATCTTCGGAACTGGTGAACGTCAATTTACAAACGGACTTATTGGAATTATCGCATATGCACTTATCATTGGTCTTACATTATTTGTTTATGCAAATGGTATTTTTGGAGGATTCTTTGTAGATGCAGGCACAATTTTCTTTAACGTATTTGGTGGAAGTGCGATCTTTATCGCTGCTATTTTTGCTGTAATTGTACTTTCATTATTTATTGTGGCGAAAGGATTTGGACCTCAAACGTCATGGAAGGAAATTGTAAGTTTACTAGGAACGCTAAGCATTCCATCCATTGTTTTATCAATACTTTCATTCTTCTTCATTTTAATTAAATCATATGATTTTGGAAATTGGTTACTTATCGTATCCATCTTATTAATTATCTCTGCAATTCCTTTATATATCATTACACGTTTACTAACGATTAAATCAAAAAGCTTGGATTCATTCTATGCGTATTTAGTTTATATTGTAATTTTCTCAATTCTGTTCTATTTATTAATCAACGTTGTTTGGAACAATACTGCAGGAAGATTCATGGATTCATTTTGGTAATTTAGTCGCCAATTAGGCTGAAAATTATTAAAAAACTATTAAACTATTTTTATAGTGAGGTTTCAAGATGAAAAGATTCTGTCAAGAGTGCGGTCATGAAGCAAAAATAAGCGATAAAATGTGTACAAACTGTGGTACGAAGCTTATTGAAATGGAACAACCGCTACCATCTACACAACAAACACCAGTGAAGCCTCAAAAAGAAAAAAAGCCAATGTCAAAACAGCAAAAAATTATTTTTAGTGTTGTTGGGATATTGGCTATCCTATTAATAGGCTTCTCAATCTGGGCAAATATGTATTTTTCAAAAGATTCTACAGAAAATCGATTCTTTAAAGCTGTTGACGATAAAGATGCAGCACAGCTAGAACAATTACTGATGCACGAGAATGGTTCGGTCGCTTCAAAAGGTGAAGTTGAAGCGTTTCTTAAACTTGCTGACGATATAAAAGACGACGAATTAAAAGATTTGGTTTCCTTTAAACCAGAAGGTAAATTCATTGGAATATTCCAAAAGTACAAAGCAGAAGCAATTGACCAATATGCATATTATGATGGCCCAACTGATGGCCTGAAAATGAAATTCAACAATTCAGATGCTAAAGATAAAAAAGATCAAGATGGCATTAAATACGGTCCCCTACTTCCTGGTATATATACTGTGAATGTCAGCTTAGATAATGATTTTGGTAAGTCCAACACGGATTTAGAACTCGAATTATCTAACCTACATTCAGACGAAGTGTGGATGGACGAGCTACCAATTGGTGAAGCAAGTGTTTACGTTTTAAATTACGATAGCGATTTAATGTCAGAAAGCTATGTGCTTGTGAATGGCAAAAAAGTGGACATTGATGAATACGGTGATTCAGAATATTTCGGTCCAATCTTCTTAGATGGTTCTCAATCAGCCAAAATTGTTGCGAATTATCCATGGGGCGAGGTAGAATCCGAAGCATTCCCAATTGACTCTAGCTACTTGGAGTTCAATGCGTCTATGGTTTCTACGGAACAATTAGATTCCATAAAAGATACACTGTTAACATTCGGTGAAGAAATGCAAAACGCAAAAGCGCAATTATCAACGGATGTTTTCACAACTGCTACTGATACTTTAAAAGAAGATTTCTTAAGTTATGAAATCGATCCACTTGTGCAAGGAAATGTATACTACACTGGTAAGTTAAATAAAGTGGATCTAAACGCAGATGCTATGTGGTTCTATGATGGGTTATTAGTCATCCATACGATGTTTGATTATTCATATGCATTTTATAGTACTGGTGAAGGACCACCAGAAATGGAAGATTACGAGTTACATTCCTATGTCGGCCTTCAATACGATGAAACTGATAAAGACTTCAAAGTAAGTTATATCGAAGTGTCAAATCATGAAGCTGTTGAACCAACAGATACATTACAGGGTTCAGGCAAGGTTTATCAGCCAGATGAAAAAGTTGCTGCAACGATCGAAACAAACAGCCTTCGTGCAGAATTACAACAGTTCATTGAGCATTATACAAATGCATGTGTGGATGCAATTAATTATGGAGATTTCTCTATGATGACTCCATACATCTCTTTAGATGGCCCACGTTATAACGAAGCGAAAGACTATATTGATTACTTAGTGGAAAAAGGAATTACAGAAGAACTTGTTTCAACGAGTGTAGTGAATGTAGTTGATAAAGGTAACGGAGTGTATGAGGTTACTACGCATGAAGAATTCATTATTTACTACCCTGACGATGAAGCAAATAAAGCTTTTGAAACAGTCGTTGAAGTAAGAAATGAAAACGGTAGTTGGAAAGTGTATAAATTGATTTCCACTACGGAAATTTAATTCGTTATGCAAAAGAAGATGGAAGCTGGTTATGATAACTGGCTTCCTTTTTTTGTGTATTATTCTTAATGCTTACGATTTTTCCCGAAAAATTAAGAATAAAAAACATGAAATCAATATTATTAAATGACAAATTAACATATTTAATTTTTTTGTTTAATTATTTTAATTTTATTGTTTACAAATTTAATTATGTTGTTATATAATCAAATCAACAAAGAGAAAGGAATTGGATGATGGCATATAAAGTACTTACAAATTGTCCTGTTTGCAGTCAAACTCTTAAAATTACAAAATTGCAATGCACCCATTGTCATACAACGATTGAAAATGAGTTTGAATTATCAAAGCTTGCATCCTTATCAAAAGATCAACTTCATTTTGTAGAAGTATTCTTATCTTGTAGAGGAAACATCAAGGAAGTTGAAAAGGAACTGGGAATTTCTTATCCAACAGTTCGTGGCAAGCTGACAGACATCATTACATCCCTTGGTTATGAGCAGAAAAAGAAAAATGAAGTTGATGAAAAGAAAGTTGTCTCGATGTTAGAAAATGGCGAGATTACTGCTGAAGAAGCCATTAAACTTTTAAAAGAGGAATAGGAGGAAAGGTTTATGAAAGATGAAATTTCAAGAGTGTTATCGATGGTGCAAGAAGGTAAAATTGATGCTGAAAAAGGTGCGGAATTGATTCAAGTTCTACAATCGAAAGAAGAAACAGCTAGTACGATTGTAAAACCAACAAAATATTTAGATAAAACCTTAAAAATTCGTGTTGTATCCGCTCAAAGCGATAACGTCACAGTTAACTTACCTATCAAACTTGTAAAAGTAGCTTTAATGGCTGGGTACAGCATTGCATCTAGCATTCCTCAATCAGAAAAATACGTGAAAGATTTGGACATCGGAATTATTATGGAAGCAATTGAAAACGAGTTAGATGGTCAAATTGTTGATGTGAAATCCGCTAACGGGGATACCGTTGCGATTTTCATTGAATAGTGAGAGCCTATGATGAAAGTAAGAGTAAGTTCAAAAGGTGCAAAATTTTCCATCCCTATTCCATACGCTTTTTTTCACATTGCGATTTCAATTTTATCGTCAAAACGATTTCAGCGAAATGTGAATAAATGGATACAAGATCATTACGAAAGAAAAAAACAGGACGTTCCCTTTACCTTCCCACAAATAGACAAACAAACATTAAAACCTTTCGCGAAGGAATTAAAGAAACACAAGGGACTCGTGCTAGTAGATGTGAAAGCGAAAGATGGTTCGGAAGTTAAAATTAGACTTTAATAAAAGCTCGCATTACAATCCGATTCTTAAGCGCAAAAACCTCGCTCTCATTAAGGGCGGGGTTTTTATTATATTTATGGAATGAAAATCAATCTATCTTTTGTTAAAGCATATTCTCGGAACAAGGCTCCCCTCCCCCACTCCCTTTTCAACAGTAAGTCAATATGATTGAATTTCCATAATTCAAAGTTTATGTTATTTAAAGTAAAGTTGTCATTGTCTTGGGAGGAGAGAGAAGATGAACGAAAAATATAAAGAGTTATTTTCTACTTATACATTACCAAATGGGGTTGAGTTAAAGAATCGTATTGTAATTGCACCGATGACACATTATTCATCGAATCCAGATGGTACCGTATCAGAGGATGAATTAAACTATTATGCCCGCCGTTCTCATGGTGTGAGCATGGTGATTACGGCTTGCACGAATGTGATAGCAAACGGAAAAGGGTTTCCTGGCCAATTTGCAGCAAATCGTGATGAGATGATTCCCGGGTTAAGTCGCGTGGCTTCAGCGATTAAAGATCAAGGAGCAAAAGCGGTACTGCAAATTTACCATGGTGGTAGAATGTCTCCACCTGAACTAGTTCCTAACGGCGATATTTATAGTGCAAGTGCTGTTCCTGCAGAAAGACCAGGTATGCAAACACCAAAAGCACTAACAGAAGCTCAAATCGAGGAAATCATTGAAGCATTTGGTGAAACGACAAGACGCGCAATTGAGGCCGGTTTTGATGGTGTTGAAATTCATGGTGCCAATGGGTATCTACTTCAACAATTTTTCTCACCACACTCCAATCGACGTGAGGACCGTTATGGTGGAAGTCTTGAAAAACGGATGACCTTCCCTCTCGCGATTATAGATAAAGTGAAAAGCGTTGTAGCAGAACATGCGAAATCGCCATTTATCGTTGGCTATCGTTTCTCACCAGAGGAACCTGAAACACCAGGGATTACAATGGCCGATACATTAGCCTTTGTAGATGTTTTAGCTGATAAAGGACTTGACTATCTACATGTTTCATTAGGTGAATTCCATTCAACACCAAGAGTCGGTGTAGAAGATTTAAGCAAATCACGAATTGAATATCTTTTAGAAACAATTAATCATCGTGTGCCGCTTATTGGAGTTGGGTCTATTAAATCTGCTGAAGACGCACGAAAAGCCTTAGAAACAGGAGTTGCTTTAGTGGCTCTAGGTAGAGAAATTATTGTGGATCCTGACTGGGTACAAAAAGTTGAGGAAGGTAGAGAAAATGAAATTGCAACTGTTCTTTACCCTGATCAACAAGAAGAGCTTGTTGTACCAACTGGACTATGGAAGCGAATCATGAGCGTAAAAGGCTGGTTCCCAGTACAAGAACGTTAATAGCATAAATAAAAATGTACCTGGCTCCCACTTAAAAAAGGGTCCAGGTACAATTTTTTTACGCACACTTCCCAACAAAATATGCCCTCTAAATCGTTTTCATTCTTACGAAGAAATAATAATGCTTGTACAGAGCAGCAAGCATAATCAATAGCTTAATCATTAGGTTGTCCACATAGAATAGCGACATTAAGATGAAAAAATCTGCAACGAGATTAATGCGAATTTTTTCCTTAAGTGTCATTCCTTTATTATAAAGGAATGCTCTTACGTACTTTTTATATAATTTCGTTCTTTTAAACTTCCTATCTAATCGTTTGGAACTTTTAGCAAAACAAAATGCTGCGATGATTAAAAAAGGAACACCGGGAAGTAACGGTACAACAATGCCCAAAACACCAATCACAAATGAAATAGATCCGACTAACAAGAATATTAGATTTTTAATATATTTTATTGGTATCACCATTATTATGTATATTTCAATAAGTTAAAAACATTCTTGTAATCTTGAAATTCTCTCCACTTGCTTACGATTAATGAATTCTCGATACGCCTTGCGCCACAAATTGTTTCAAATTATGAAGGCAAATGTCGCGTACACTTTTTTTACTCATAATCTACAATCAATACATCATCTACCCCTACTTGTGCTGCAAGTGCACTTACCGCTTGATGCGCAGGGTGTGGCCAATATTCTTCAAGTGCCTTTAAATCCGTAAACTCAATGTTTAAAATCATGTCAAAGTCTTTGTTTACGCCTTCATTAAATTGTGTAATATTACGTCCTACAGAAAGCTTTTCTATACCTGGTATCGCTTCTTCTAAAGCCTTAAATCCTGTTTGCAATTCACTTTTCAGATCTTCAGTTGTACCTTCTTTAAACTTCAATAATACGATATGTGTAACCATCTAATCCCCTCCATCTCTTGTCCTATTTCCCTACTACTATATTTTTATGAAGAAACAATTGCCGATAGTATCGAACCAGCTTGATTTTCAAAATAAAAAAGATGACCTCGAAAAGCCATTACGCTTTTGGGTCATCTTGCATAAACCTTTGAACGAGTTATCTTGTGCGTTTTTCAACAACAAGTTTCAATGCTGTTCGATCTTCACCAGCAATCGTAATATCTGCAAATGCTGGAGCGCAAATTAAATCTGTTCCACTTGGTGCAACAAAGCCACGAGCAATTGCTACTGCTTTTACTGCTTGATTTAATGCACCTGCACCTACTGCTTGCATTTCTGCGTAACCTTGCTCACGAATGACAGCAACAAGCGCACCTGCAACAGAATTTGGATTAGAGCGAGATGATACTTTTAATGAATCCACAACTATTCCTCCCCATAGAGCTTTATTATGTGTTTGTTGAATGAAACGGTATCTGTGGTTTCGTTCATTCAAAGGACGTTTAAGTTTGTGTCCGTATCACATTTTATGCAGGGCTTTAGTCAATTAGAATCAAAAGAAAAAGAATTTGTATAAATAGGAAATTTATTTTTTACAATACTTTCTATTGGACGTTCGTCATTTAAGGAAGTAAAAACACCCAATGGTTGGGATGGATTTTTAAATTAATTGTATTTCTCGTTAATTAATTCAAGATTGCTGATGATCTTGTGAGTTTATTTTAATTGTGCTTAGAAATTGATAATGAATCTTTCAGGAGCAAATTTAAGGAATAACTGCTTCCTTGGCACAAGCTTACAGTTTTCACAAGCGTTTGTCGTAGAGGGCCATCCTATGAAACATTTCTCTGTTTTTCATACCAGTTTTGTTGTATAGAGCCTTCCTATAAAACATTTCTGCCTTTTTACAAACCAGTATTGTCGCATCTAGCCTTCCTATAAGGCATTTCAGCAGTTTTTCAAATAAGTTAAGGCACATAGAACTTTCTATATGCCTTAGCTCTTTACCATATGTGTAATGTTGTAAACCCTTAATTCACCAGAACATTTTCTATGCCTCAAACGGATAATCTTCGTTAATATAAACACGTTCGCAGGAAATGGCTTTTCCTGTTTTATTGTCAATATCTACAAAGAAGCCACTCAGTACTTCTCGGCCATTTTTCGGAACCTCGAAGCGAGTAGGCATGTTTGTTTGGAATTTGTAAATGACGCTTTCTTTTGTCATACCTAGCACTTCGTCATACGGACCTGTCATACCGACATCCGTAATATAAGCTGTGCCACCAGGATAAATACGTGCATCAGCTGTTTGCACGTGCGTATGCGTTCCAACTAATGCAGACACTCGTCCATCTAAATGCCAACCTAGGGCAATCTTTTCACTCGTAACTTCAGCATGGAAATCCACAAAAACTAATGGAGAGGTTTTGCGTGCTTCTTCCACAAGCTCATCTGCCATCGCAAATGGATCCTCATGTGGGGGTAAAAATACGCGACCATGGAGATTAATTACCGATAGAGTCACGCCACCCTTTTCAATTTGGACCATCCCTTTACCTGGCGCTTCTTTTGAGAAGTTCGCTGGTCGAATGAGATAATCTGCATCGTCGATAAAATCAAATATATCCTTATTATCCCAAGTGTGATTCCCCATTGTAATCACATCGACACCGGCTTGGAGTAATTGTTGATAAATATTGTACGTAATGCCACGTCCAGCCGCAGCATTTTCACCATTTGCAATGACGACATCTGGTTGATATTTTTTCTTCAAGCGAGGCAAATATTTCTCAACCGCTTCACGTCCAATTGATCCTACAATATCGCCAATAAATAATACTTTCATTTTAAAACCACACTTTCTATCAAATCACATCCTCAATTTTACCATTTAAATGATTATCTAAGCAAAATTAATAATAAATGCCCCGTAATTGTTCGAAATTAAAGAACATTTACGAGGCATTGCACTAGATTGGCTAGTAATGCAGATTTATTCATGTCTATATAAATCTTCATAATAATTATTTTTCGGTTCGTGGAAGTTATTGATAATAACCCCTAATATACTCGCCTGGGAAGTTAAAAGTAGTGATTTTGCTTTCATAGCTTCTTTTCGATTTGTAGTACCTGAATTGATGACATATACTGTCCCATCACATTTATTGGCTAAAATTTGGGCATCCGTCACCGTTAAAACGGGAGGAGCATCAAATAAAATGATATCAAAATGCTTTTCGATATTGCTTAGAAATTGATCCATCGCTTTAGAAGATAATAATTCAGAGGGATTGTGTGGAATTGGTCCACTTGGTAATACGTATAACCCATATATAAAGGTTTCTTGAATGGCATCTGTATATGAAACTCTTTTTCGTAATAAATTTGAAAGACCATATTGATTATCTACGTGGAATGTGGAATGTAACGTTGGTTTTCGCATATCACCATCAATAATTAATACACTTTTTCCTTCTTGCGCAAAAACAAAACCTAAATTTGCTGTGATGGTGGATTTCCCTTCTCCTGGAGCGGTAGATGTAACTAATATTTTTTTTGTTTCCTCACCTGGCAAAGAAAAATGGATGTTCGTTCGAATGGTTTTAAATTGCTCTGTAATAAAAGATTTAGGTTCTGTAAAAGTAATGAGGGTTTTTGGTGATGGGGTTGTATAAGGGTGTTTTTTATTCCATTTATTTTTAGAATTCACTTTTATCCCTCCCAAATCGACTAGAGGTTGAATCTGAGTAATGAATATTCATTTCCTTAGGAATCGAACTAATTACACCTAACATAGGAAGTTGTAAATAATCCTCCACATGCTGCTCACCCTTAATAGTTGAATCCAAAGTTTCTAGAATAAATGCTAAAACGACACCAATCAGGAATCCAACAAATAACCCAATGACAATATTTAGAAGTACATTTGGTTTGACTGGCTTAGGATTATCCATCATTTTTGCTGAAGATAAAATCGTAATATTATTAATACTCATAAGCTCTGGAATTTTCTCTTGTACAACCTCAGCTAAAGAATTAACAATCTCAACAGCTAATTCTGGATCTTCATCTTCTACTTTTAGGTTCACTACTTTTGAGTTCTCTTCATTCGATACAAAAATTTTACGATTTAACGTCTCATTCTCCATGTCTAATTGTAAATCTTCAATCACCACATCTAATACCGTAGGGCTTTTGATGATGATATTGTAAGTGTTAATTAATTGTAAATCTCGCTCAAACGATTCAGAAGCACTAACTTCTCCACCACTTATTTCATTAATTAATAACTGCGTTTGTGCTTCGTATGTTGGTTTGATAAAAAATAAACTGATAATAGCAGCCAATCCACCTGCAATCAAAACAAAACTTATGATGAAGAAAAAGCGTTGGAATAACACTTTTCCCAGTTGTCGAAGATCAATTGTATCTTCCAATGCATGCTCCCCCTTGTTACCTTTGATACAATGAAAATTCCTTTTTTATAAGCAGTTAGAAATCTAGTCTAGTAGTTCATTCCTTACTCCATAAAATATGCGAGTCCAGGTTGGAATGTCTGTACAAATGGAGTGTTTTTTCAGATAAAGTCTTATTGATAGGGGGAAATGAAACGCTTAATCCTTGCTCAAATAATCTTAATCTCGTTATATTTCATCATTCGAATTCCTTCATCATATTGACCAATGCTTGATTCATTGATTTGATTTTGTAGATTGTGAATGATCATTTTCGGTATGTTGACGCCACATTCATAAGCATGTGGATAACCCCCACCAAAACGTGGGTTCACTTCCGAAATGATATATTCTCCGTTCACTTTAAAAATATCTATATCAATCATCCCTTTAAACCCAGCCACCTTCACGAAGTACTTAATCAAATCAAATAATTTCGGGTCCTTGACAGAGATCGCCTTATCCGTCTCCCCTGCACGCATTGCTACCTTTTCCTTTGTAAAAATGGCAACAGGCTCACCTGAAATATAATCAATATAGACATCCGCGCCGAACTCAACGCCATCCATAAACTTTTGAATCATCATATGATCCTTATTTTTCATCGCAAGTTCTAATTCTTCGGAGGAATTTACTTTACTACTATTGATACTGGCGCTTCCTTTGATTGGTTTAATAAATACAGGAAACCCAATTGTTCCATTTGCTAAATCATATTCAAAGGCGTCCTTATTGATATAACTTTTAATAGATTGAAACCCATGCTTTTCTAGAAATTGATTCATAGCGAACTTGTCAAAACACATCTCAACCAAATCGTAATCTGACACAATCGGAATGGTACCAATCGCTAAAAATTGCTGGCGATGCTTTGCAAGGAGGCTAATTTCCGGATCAATTAAAGAAAAGACCGCTTTAACATTTTGTTTTTCACATATCTCAAGAATGGTACTAATATAATTTTCCGCATCGATTCTTGGAACGATAAAGTGCTGGTCTGCATCATAAAGTGCTGGCGCAAGCGGACTACAATCTGTCGCTAGAACTTTTCCGATTCCATTTAGCTCCCTTTTAAAATATTGAACGATTTTATTTCGACTGCCACAGCTTAGAATTAAAATGTTCATTCTGATCCCTTACTCTCTTTTTCTATGATGTTACTCCCTTTAAAATCCTCCATTGTCACGTCACCTGATTGGTTAATTCCTTCACGAGTAAATACTTTCACAAACGTCCTCAAGATGATTTTAAAATCATTTACAAACGATATTCCGTCCACATATCGAACATCTAATTCCAATCTTTCATCCCAGCCAATGGCGTTTCTACCGTTAATCTGCGCTAATCCCGTTAGCCCTGGTCGAACTTCATGCCGCCGTTTTTGCTGTTCATTATAAAGTGGAAGATACCTGACCAACAGCGGTCGTGGTCCAACGACGGACATATCCCCCTTTAAAATATTGAACAGTTCCGGTAACTCATCCAAACTCGTTGAACGTAACCACCGTCCAAACTTTGTCAGTCTTAATTGGTCAGGTATTAATTCACCGCTAGCATTCCGTTCATTTGTCATTGTCCGAAACTTATAAATGACAAACACTTTTTCGTTTAAGCCAACACGCTCTTGCTTAAAGAAAATAGGGCTGCCAAGAAAATGACGAACAAGTAGACTCACGATTAAGAAGACAGGGCTTAGCAAGATCAATGCAGTTAAAGATAGCAGTACGTCCATTGGTCTCTTAACATATCTTTTATATAATCTAGTTTTTGACGAATTCAATGGTGATCACCTGTTATAACCGAATACTTACCTTCTTCAAAAGCCACTTTCTTCTTTGACTGATTTTTTATCAAGAGATACGAATTAATTGTCATTGAGATAAATAACCAAAACTCTGGTCGTAACCATAAGTCGGAACTAACGAGTAATCTTCCAATGGATACTGAAAAAAGAATCGAAAACATTAAAAACAATTCATAATCAGCGCTTCGAATCTTTAATAGGAAATAGAAAAATGGAATGGCACAAAAAATTGAAACAAAGACTCCTACAATACCAAATTCGATTAGAATCTGTAAAAAGAGATTGTGAGGCGTAACGCCCCATAACTCATTAGTGACCCCGATTCCATTACCAACAACAGGAGAATCAATAAAGAGTCCTATAAACCGTTGATACAGAACATCCCTACCCGAACTCGATTCTGCCAAACCATTTAGAACCATCATCCTTAATTTTTCGATGGAATAGGTTTCAAACCCTAAATCAAAGTAGATAAAATTGAGAATTCGAATTAAACCATTCATCAGAAATAAATAAACGAACCCAATACCCATCCCTAACAGGGCAATCACTTTTATATGAATTTTTATTTTTTTATTAATAAATAACAGAATTAGCAAGAACAAGATCATCCCCACTAGAGGTCCTCTACTACCGTAAATAAAAATCATCAAAAAACTACTAAGAATGATCGTGGCGTTGAGAATTTTATGACTTTCTTTAAAAAGATAGAGAGAGACCAATAATGTAGGTAACAATGCGTAACCAAATCGCATATAATCAATTGCTTCAATTTGCCCCGATAAGAGAATGAATAGTAATGCCACAAAGTTTATATTGGAGAAGAGGAAGAAGTATTTCTTAAGTGAATTTGTTGCAAATGGAAAGCTACCAATTAGGAATAAGGAAAAACTCTTTAAGAGGAATTCACCAAAGATAAAAAGGGTTATATCTCGCGAATCGTAAAATAGATAACTGAAGAGAAATAATAATGAAATGGCAGCGAATGTTACGAACACATATTTTCGAATTTGAAATTGAAATGCGACTAATAAGAGAACGACAGTAATGATTGTGGCTACCGCAATTACGACTTGAGAGTGAAGCAAGATCGCCATTGGCTGTAATATTCCAAATTGGAAAAATGAAAAGGCGATTAACAAAGAGGCGAAATCTTTTCGATTAATAGTGAACACCCCTTCGCTTCTTTAAAAATTGAACGATGAATAGGGTGAAAAGAAAACTACATTTGATGAATGCAGCAATGATTAGTACAACTGCGGCACCTATTAAACTAAAATGAGGAATAAAGTAAAAGCACCCGATGATGATCACGGATGAAACAACGACTTCATTTAGCAACCTAAATCGATATTCCTTCATAGCATTTAGACCCGTTTCAAAAACAAATCCTAAATAATTCAATAATCCATAGAAGATAATTAACATGAGCAATTTATTTAGATTACTGTATTCTGCTCCATAAATGATCCCAAGAAGTTCACTACCAAAGAAATACGTGATGTTCATCATGATTAAGTAGAGAATACCTAAGAGTAAAATGATGATTTTTAAAATTCTTGTAAAACTACTAAAATCATGTTGCTCATACATCCTCGCCAATCTTGGAAGAAAGGTGTTCGTAAGGGATGTCATAAATTTCCCCATGATAAGAACTAAATAAAATACTGCACTGAAATAACCTAAATCTTCAAAGGTTAAATAGTTTTCTAAAAAAATCCTCGGAATGTTGACGTTAAAGGATGCGATACACGCAGCGATTCCTAACGGGATTCCTAACTTCACTAACTGCCACATACTAAACGGCTGTCTATTCTTCGGCATTCGTTTTAATAATTTCGTTCCTTTTCGACTATCGAAAACTAGTAAATTGAAAAACCAATAGAGCAGTGTGAAAGAAATGGCAATATAGAGTTCACAGAAGTAATAATAGCCTACACCAAATAGTAAAGTGCCGACGATTCCCCTACTAATAACGGATTTTGCTACTAAATCTAATCGTTCATTATATTGAAATAAGCCGTAGTATAAATCAGAAACGGATTCAACAACTTTCATTAATGCAATTAACAAAAGAACAATCGACACGTAGAAATCATAACTAGAAATGATGAGGATAGCGGAGAATACAATGAAAAATGACAGATTTCCCAACAATCGAATCATTTTAAAAGAGAGGAAACCGTATTGAATTTGTAAATTGGTTGATTGGATCGCTGTGAAATTTAAATTGATTAGTAAAATAAATGGTGCCGTAATCGCCAATCCAAAGGAATACACTCCAGCATCATAAGAACTTCCTAATCTCGTAATAATAATGAGTAATACCCACTGGCATAGAGCATAAATGACATTTCCAACAAAACTCCATGAAAAATTCTTAATCACTACATTTTCCATACATCTACTGCCCTTTTATTTTAGAATTGTTTGCTTACCTGGTATTAATATAATTTGAAATTTCAGTAATGTATGGGTGCCTGGCACAACTGAAATGATAAATTTTTATTTGCACGAATACCTGGCACCATAAAAACTAAATTCTAACGCCTTATAAGTCTTTTACTAATGCATTTCTCGTTGATCGGATGATGTTGAGTGAGTCAGTACCATGGTTGAATAGTAAATCGAGAATAGATAATTTATCGGTAAAGGGTTTGCCCCACTGTTGGTCGTACGCTGGGTGGGTAAAGTGTTGATAGAGTAATTGGATGCCTTTTTGTTCAAAATCTTCACGTCGATTGTAGTTCTTTCCACCTTTCCCCGATATATAGACTGTTCCTCCAAGTGTTGCGACGATGTTTGAAATGCGTTCGCTACTTTTACCAAAGTCACAATGAAATTCGGATTCTCTAAAGAATTTCACATCAATTGCTAGCAACTCACAAATGAGGGTTATAAGTGCTATATTTAGTTCACTCAAATACTCCCAATCTCTCTCATAGATTTGCTTAAATCGATCTTGATATAGATGCCAGAAAGGTGCTTTTTTATAGCTCGCTTCTATAGAAGCCCAATGCTTCATTCTCCAGTTGCGTAGATTGTTAATCTTAACTAGATGAATACTTCGTTCGTCTCGTTTAATCGGTACAGTTAATAATAGTTTGCCATTTGGAGTTAAAATGTAATTTCGATTGAACAAACTGCCCTTTGATACATCAGCCTTATCAAGAAAAACAAAACAATCGGATTGATCTAATTTATCAAAATACCCTATCCAAGGTAGATAGTTCGGTTGGTGAATCGCTATTTTCAAGCTAAATACCTACTTCCTAATGCGTTCTCCAGATGTCTTTAGGTATAGTTAACTGACTTGTAAATGTACTTTCCGTTAGTGATATTTTCAAATGTTTCGCGAAGTGATAGTTGGATCTCTGTTACCTTTAAATGCTATTTGCAGCGCGGGCGGTCACTGAGGGCCTTACTCTGTTCCCTTATATTGCGAATTTCCGCGCAATCGGTCAATGATAGTAGCACTTTTCTTTACTCCTAACAAAACCCCATGAAGACTTAAGCACTTCTGTTAAAATCTCTTTTGAATATGATGATACGGCATCTGTATGGCGCCAAATTGTCTGAAATGCTCTTCAATGTTTTTTTTCATACTACCTTCAAAATCAAACTTCTTCCCTAGTCTACTAGCAAGCTTGATTCCTTCAAAAATAAGTAAAGACAGTGATTGAGACGCTCGATACAATGGGTCAGAAGCAGCCATTATATAGTAAACAGATTGATCATCCCATACAAAATAAGCGGCAGAATGCATTTGCCTCTGTTCATCCATAGCAACATAAATTTTTCGTGCATTGCGTTTTCTACATGCCTCGTCAATTCTAGAAACAATGTCCAATGAATACGGAATGGACAGGTTTTGTCGTTCAAAGGTCATTTTATTTAAATTGTAAAATTGATCGATATCATCATCTTCTTCCACGTGAACCATTCGCTCTGCTTTGCGAATTTTATTGCGAATAGATGGACTAAAACTTTTGACAATCGCCTCTAAATTCGTCGTGTCGGGAATGACATATGTGTACCTCGTTGTTTGCGTGTACCCTCTCCAGTAAAAAGGGAGATGGTTTGTGATGGAGTAATGAAAATATTGCTGGTATTGATCAACATTCAACCTTTCGATTTCGTCAATCACTAGATCCATTAAACGATTTTCATGAGATAGTATATTTTCATATTTTTGATTTGGAGGATAATGAATCCAAATGCCGTTCGTTTGTGTCAGTGGTGCTTTTCGAATTTCTTTAAAGCCGTCATGCTCTTCAAAGTAATAAGGCAAAGCGGCATTGATTTGACCGTTTTCCTCAATTAAAATTACATTCCAATCATCGCCACAAACTGTATCCATCCACCATCCTTTGGAGAATAGCGGAATGGACTTCTCGTTTTCACTAAACAATCTATATTTTTCTAAGTCTGTCATTGTTGTTTTTCACTTCCATGTTTAACATCAAAACACCCACAATAGCTAACCCTCAAAATAAACTTCTAAATATCCTCTTTACGTACCACTTGATTTAGTGCAGTGAAATTTTCATTGATATAGTCATATCTGTCATAAATTGCTTTTTTAAGGAAATCTCTTATCCTTGTTTCCAATGATTTATATTCAGTCGTGTAAGAGAAAGGATGTGTTAAGATTTGTAGTTTTTTATATCGGCCAGATTCTATTGTTGCGATAGGGTCCTCTCTCCAACTCAATCTTGAATCAGACAAATACTTCATTTTTTTGAAATACTTTGATGAATACGTGTTAATTAAATGGTCGAATTGAATATCATTATCTAGTACGAGTATGGAAGGTCGATGCATCGAGACAACCTTTACGTCAATATTTAATAGATTGCCAATGATTGTCGCTTCCAATTCCACATATTTTTTAAAGTTATCAATCGAATGAATTTCATATCTTTTCTCGTCAAAATGAAGTCCGATCTCATGACCATAAGACAAAATCCGTTTTAACTTTTCATAGGATCGTTTTGAAAAAACGTTATAAAAATCAGTAGTTAGTAAAATAAAATAGGTAGACCGAATCCCCATTTCATGTTCTAACTTTGCCATTTCTACGGCTTTATCAAGTGAAAAATCAACATCATGTCTTAGTATGACCGCTTTTTCTAACAGATCTGCTTCATGATAGAAACAAAAAGGATACCCCTTTGAACGTATTAAATTCAATAATTGCCTATATGCATCGATAGTAAATTCCATTTTTATCACCTTATAATAATTCAATATTTTCTCGTGTCTTGACCTCTCTCATCGCATTTTTTGTATCAAACACAACTTTTGCATGTTGTTGAACAAATGAATAATCAATTGTTGTATGATTTGTTGTGATCATTACCAAATCCGCATCTTGAAGTAACGCTTCAGTCAATTCAGTTTCCCCTTTTTTTATAACTCCTTGGTGCTGATAGGAGGGTACAAATGGGTCAAAAAACTTTACGATTGCGCCTTCCTTTTCTAATTCCTCAATGACTCGAATGGCTGGGCTTTCTCGAAAGTCATCAATATCCTGTTTATACGCCACGCCAAGGAGTAAAATCGCTGATCCATTTATCGCTTTTTTTGAACGATTCAATATTTTGCTAGCTCGCTCAACGCAATATTCCGGCATGCGGTCGTTAATCATCATTGAGGCTTCAATCATTGACGTATGGAATCCATATTCCTTTGCTTTCCACGATAAATAATAAGGATCAAGTGGGATACAGTGCCCCCCTACTCCCGGACCTGGATAAAAGGCTTGAAATCCATAAGGCTTCGATTTTGCTGCATCAACCACTTCCCAAAAATTGATGCCCATTTTGTTACAAAGAATCGCAAGCTCATTGACGAGTCCGATGTTAATATTTCGATAGGTGTTTTCTAATATTTTTTCCATCTCTGCAACGGCTGGTGAATGAACTTTATGAATAGGTGCTTCTAAAATACTTTCATATAAGATGGCAGCAATCTCTGTACATTTTTCTGTTACGCCACCAACAACTTTCGGGGTATTTTTCGTTTTAAAGTATAAATTTCCAGGATCCACTCGTTCTGGCGAAAAGGCAAGAAAGAAATCAATGCCACAAGTTAAACCTGACGTTTCAAATATGGGCTTTAATAATTCCTCAGTTGTTCCGGGATAAGTGGTGGATTCAAGCACGATGAGCATATCTTTATGCATGTATGGAACGATATTTTGTGCGGAAGCTTTTACATAACTAATATCTGGTTGTTTGTTTTTATCAAGTGGCGTCGGGACGCAAATACAGACACAATCCGCTTTAGCGACTTGAGCGAAATCGGTTGTCGCTCGTAGCAATCCAGAATTGACAATCTCTTTTAAGTCTTCGTTGACAACATCACCAATATAATTGACCCCTGCGTTTACCATCTTCACTTTTGATTCTTGAATATCAAATCCAATGGTCTGGTAACCCGCTTTTGCTTTTTCTACTGCGAGTGGAAGACCAACATAACCAAGACCAATAACCCCAAGAATGGCGGTTTTATTGACAAGTTTTTCTTTCAGCGTAAGCATAATACCACCTATCTAACTTTTCATAGTAATTGTTCTAGTTTTTTAGTTAGCAATTTAAAATCATAGTCAGAAGCTGCAATTCGAGCGTTTTGACAATACGTTTCATAAACTTCGGAATTTGGATTGGACACTTCAATGATTGCGTCTGCCAATTGTTCACTTGTGGCTCCATCTCGTACAATCCCACATTGGTATTTTTTTAATAGATCATATCCAAATTCACAGTCTGTAATGGTCGGCCTTCCACTTGCAAAGTATTCAAACATTTTATTTAAACTTGCACCGTATTTTTTTAAATGTGTATTTTCAATGTGCATAATATTTAAGTGGCATTTGCTTAATAAATAAGGGATTTTTCTCTTTTCGATATAGCCTTTAAATATAACATTCTCTATTCTATTTTCCTTGCAGTAGACTTCCAAATTCTCTTTTTCAGGTCCACGTCCATAGATTAAAAACTTAATATGGCTGTGTCCTCTTTCCTGAATTACCTGTGCAATGTCTATAATTTTCTTTACATTATTCGCTTTCCGAATAGAGCCGGCATAAACAACTTTGAAAAGATTATTATTGTCTAAATCCTGATCTTCAAATGTCCATTGCGCTCGATTTATTTCAAATGCTTCTAAATCAACACCATTATTTATATGGGTAACCTTTTCTAAATCGATTGGGCCTCCATTTTCCTTTGCCCAACCTTTTTCAATGATATAATCCCTCCCCCCTTCCATTGTGAAAATTAGCCGATCGCATTTTTTATAAATCCACTTTTCACCTTTATACATCAGCTTAGTGAACAAACTTTTTTTGTTAATCAAACCATAGTCCACAATGGATTCTGGCCATAAATCTCTAATTTCACAAATACATGGTATTCCGAACTTTTTAGCGATTTTAATACCGGCCACACAGGTGAGCGGATGAACACTTGAGGCAAAAATCACGTCTGGTTTTCCATGGAGCTTTGCGTACTCTTTTGAAACTGAGAAAAGATTTTTATAGAAAATCAGCATATTTTTAACCCTTTTCCAACCATTTCCTTCATAATGAGGAGTTTTCACGAAAACAAAAGGAATTTGATTTACCTCGTCTGTTGTGTAGATTTGTTTCTCCACGCTAAAATCCTCATCTGAATTATGCAATGTCGATGCACAAAAAATGGTAGGCTGATGACCGCTTTTCAATAAATACTTACTAAATGCATAATGTCGTCCGTTTTGATCTTTAAACATATTGGTTGCATAATGATTAAATATCCAAATCTTCTTTTTCATACATGAACTCCCCACAATGTAAGAAGCGTATCTACTACTCTTTGTAAATCTTGATCTGTCATCTTCGTATCAGACGGTAAGCAAACACCGTTTTCGAAGAGTTTTTCTGAAACGTCATTGCCTATATAGTCAAAGTCCTTATAATATGGTTGAAGATGCATTGGTTTCCATAGATGTCTGGATTCAATGTTTTCATTTTCAAGCGCTTCAATTACGTTGATTGGTCGCACCTTTCCATGTAATGTCATACAGCTTAACCAATAGTTTGAA
>DATMFE010000521.1:0-6948 GCA_035556295.1 Ureibacillus sp. | reverse complement strand
AACTGATTTCAGTTAGTGATGGAGTGATAAATAAATGCCTACCATATATGACGTAGCAAAATTATCGGGGTTATCAAAAACAACCGTTTCCCGTGTTATAAACAATCATTCATATGTTTCAGAAGAGAAAAAAAATCTGGTGCTAAAAGCAATGAAAGAGCTTAACTATACCCCGAATCCTTCGGCAAGAAAGTTAAGAGGACAGGTAACAACTACAATTGGTGTCATTGTACCAAGAATCGTAAATCCATTTTTCTCTTATTTAGTCGATTCAATTGAACAAGTTGCTTATAAAAACGGCTATCACGTATTAATCTTTCAAAGTAATGAAGATAAAGAGAAAGAATTGGCCTTTTTAAATTTACTAAAAACAAAGCAAGTTGACGGAATTATTATGACCTCTATTGAAAATGACTGGAGTATCATAGAACCGTTTACTGAATCTGGTCCTATTTTGTTATGCAATGAATATGTAAACAACGCAAATGTTCCAATTGTTCGATTAGATCAATACAAGGGTGCGTATATAGGCGTAAAGCATTTACTTGAAAAAGGCCACCGGAAAATTGGGTACTGTACAGGTGGATTGTTTGCAGAGGAAGGCAAGGACAAGGACCGTAATCAAGGTTATCAAAAAGCACTTCAAGAGGCAGGGATTGAGCCGGATCCAAAATGGATCTTTGTTAATCAACACAGTATTGAAGACGGAAAACAAGTAGTTAAAAAAATCCTGTCAATGGAGGATCGTCCAACAGCTATATTTACAGGGAGTGATGAAATTGCCGGGGGAATGATGATTGAAGCCAAAGAGTGCGGTCTAAAAATACCTAATGATTTGGCTATTATTGGCTTTGATGATCAACCTCTTGCGCAAATGTTAGATCCAAAGCTAACAACTATACGACAACCTATTGATCAGATGGGGATTAAAGCAATGGAAACTCTTATTGATATGTTGAATGATTCTGAAGTGAAAGTGGAAACTTTTGAACTTCCAATCGAGCTGGTTGTTCGAAGTTCAACGTAATAGGAGATATCAGATGAAGGTGAGAGCTGGATTTATTCGTTCTCACCTTTTTTTGAAAAATTTTCAGAAAAGTTATTGAAACCGTTCCCATGATGTAATACAATGAATTTATCTTAAATGAGAAGGGTTATATCAGACTTTTTAATAGCATAAATTTTTTTAACCATATATGGTATCGGTACCATATGAACGAAGAATAAGTACATAATTTTAATATAAAAATACGGGAGCTGATAAAAATGGTTCAACTAAGTGAAAGAATGAATGAAGAAAGCGCTACAATAAAGAATAGACAATGGTGGAAGGAAGCAGTTGTATATCAAATTTATCCGAAAAGTTTTTATGACTCTAATGGTGACGGGATTGG
Source organism: Ureibacillus sp. (assembly GCA_035556295.1). Taxonomy (GTDB): domain Bacteria; phylum Bacillota; class Bacilli; order Bacillales_A; family Planococcaceae; genus Ureibacillus. Next base: position 5,554 of record DATMFE010000521.1, on the reverse strand, counting down.
TGACTTAAAAGGAGTTATTCAAAAATTAGATTACTTAAAAGAGTTAGGTATCGACGTTATTTGGTTAAGCCCAGTCTATCAATCACCAATGGACGATAACGGATATGACATCTCTGATTATCAAGCAATTGCAGAGGAATTTGGCTCTATGGAAGATATGGATCTATTAATCCATGAAGCTAAAAAAAGAAATATAAAGATTATTATGGACTTAGTAGTTAATCATACTTCGGATGAACATGAATGGTTCATAGAATCAAAAAGTGATATAAATCATCCTAAAAGAGATTGGTATATTTGGAGAAACGGAAGAAAAGACGGGGCTCCGCCTAACAATTGGAAATCTATTTTTGGCGGTTCGTGCTGGGAGTATGATGAGCAAACCGGACAGTATTATCTTCATGCATTTTCTAAAAAACAGCCTGATCTTAATTGGGAAAACCCTGATCTTCGAAATGCCGTTTATAAAATGGTCACATGGTGGTTAGATAAAGGAATTAGTGGCTTTAGAGTAGACGCCATTACATTTATAAAAAAACGACAGGACTTTGCTGATTCGCATGATGGAATGAATGTAATTGAAACCAATCAACAAGGCATTCATGAATTTTTAAGTGAACTAAGTAAAGAAGCTTTTACTTCACATGATATCTTAACCGTGGCAGAAGCACCTGGGGTATCATACAAAGAACTGCCTATTTATGCGGGGGAAGACGGGCATTTTAGTATGCTTTTTGAGTTCGATCATGTCGATTTAGATGTAGGAAAAGAAGGAAAATGGTATGAAACGTATAATTGGAATCTCCTTGATTTCAAAAAAGCCATTTCTGACAGTCAAACGTTCTATAACAACACAGGGTGGGGAGCGCTTTATTTAGAAAACCATGACCAGCCTCGTTCTTTAAACAAATTTATTAAACGAGAAGATATAGGACCTATTCCAGCTAAAATGTTAGCTACCGTCTATTTCTTCTTAAAAGGAACGCCATTTATCTATCAAGGGCAAGAAATTGGAATGACAAATGTACAGTATCCATCAATTGAGCATTATAATGACTTGGCTTCAATCGATCAATATTACTCTGCGCTGAAAGAAGGATTCTCAAAAGAGGAAGCATTAGCAGCGATTTGGAGACGCAGTCGTGATAATTCTCGAACACCTATGCAGTGGAATCATTCTGAATATGCAGGATTTAGCCAATGTACACCGTGGCTAGAGATAAATTCTAATTACTCTTTTATTAACGTCGAGAATGCTTTAAAAGATCGTAATTCTTTATTTTATTTCTATAAAAAGTTAATTAGTTTAAGAAAAAGCAGTCCATATTCAGATGTTATTGCTTTTGGTAAATACGAAGACATGTTTAAAGATAGCCTGCAAATCATGGCCTACACGAGAGAGTTGAACGATAAAAAAATAGCGGTGATTGCTAACTTTGATAATAAAGAGTTGACTCTAAACTTAGATTTTAATATAAAAAATGTTATTTTATCCAACTATGATTATTTAGAATTACACCTAAACCAGATAAAATTACGACCTTACGAGTCCATCGTTTGTGAAGTCGATTTATCATTTTAATCTGTTTTTATCACAATTGACTGATTCACGTATAGAAAGGTAGGGTGAAATCTTTTGAAAACATTAAGAAATCAACATCAAGAAAAAATCTCAAAGGCAATAGAATCTGTGTTAAACGAGCAGGAGTCTGTTGATCAGAATCATTGGCGACTACAATACCATGTGTCTACACCAGCATTCTGGATGAATGACCCAAACGGATTCAGCTTTTATAAAGGTGAGTATCATTTGTTTTATCAACATCATCCTTACTCTCCCGAGTGGGGGCCAATGTATTGGGGGCATATAAAAAGTAAGGATCTTACTTACTGGGAACACCTTCCTATCGCTCTTGCTCCGAGTGAAGAATACGATAGGGATGGATGTTTTTCAGGAAGTGCAATTGAAAAAGACGGGAAGCTTTATGCAATGTACACAGGGAATGTGTGGACAGGGGATAACTATGATACGGACTTACGACAGGTTCAGTGTCTTGCTGTAAGCGAAGACGGCGTTCATTTTAATAAAGTACCTCAAAATCCAATTATTGATTTAGCGCCTGAAGGAGATATTCACCCTTATCATTTTAGAGATCCAAAAGTATGGAAGAAAGACGACTATTATTATTGTGTTCTTGGATCACGTACAAAGGATCATGAAGGGCAAGTTCTTTTGTATTGTTCAAGAGATCTGTTGAATTGGGAGTTTATGAATGTAATGGCCAAAAGCCAAGGAAATCTTGGTTTTATGTGGGAGTGTCCAGATCTTTTTAGTCTTGATGGACAAGACGTGCTTGTCATGTCACCTCAAGGAATGAAATCAGAAGGGGATCTCTACCATAACTTACATCAAGCTGGATATGTAAAAGGGAAATTGGACTATAAAACAGGGCTGCTTCAACACGAAGACTTTCAGCTTTTGGACTACGGGTTTGACTTTTATGCTCCTCAGACGGCAGAAGATGAACATGGCAGACGCATTACGATAGCGTGGATGGCTATGTGGGAAAGCAGCATGCCTGAACAAAAACACAATTGGGCAGGCGCAATGACTATTCCGCGTGAGCTTTCTACTAAACAAGGGAATATAATTAGTAAACCAATTCCAGAGCTTAAGCAGCTTCGTCAACATCACGTGCAGTATAAAAATATCACGGTTAACGGAGAACAAGAACTTGCAGGTATTTCAGGTGATTGTTACGAACTTGAAGTGGAAATTAACGCAAAAGCTGCTTCACAGTTCGGAATAAAAGTGAGAACAGATAATGACACTCACCAGGAAACGCTCTTAACTTATGATAGGCTAGAAAGTTTGTTTATCTTTAATCGTGATAAATCAGGTGAAGGTGATGGGGGAATAAGAAAAGCACCTGTTGGATTAAATGATAATCACTTGCATCTTCATCTGTTTGTTGATAAATCTTCCATCGAAGTTTTTATTAATGAAGGCGAGAAAGTGATGACGAGCAGAATCTATCCCGCAGACAATGCAAAAGGTATTTGTTTCTTTGCAGATCAAGAAATTGAATTGATTACCTTAAATAAATGGAACTTAAGCAAGGGCGTTTCTCCACTGATTTTTTAAAGGCTAATAGGAATTGGATAAAGATAGTAGCCAAGCAACGTAAAAGAAAGAAATTACAACAATTTATGTAACTAGATTAACTTGAAGAACAGATCCCCTTAAGGGGATCTGTCCCTTTTATATGTACATTAATATCTTTATTACATGGAAAAGTGCTTTTTTTGATTACTGTTATCTTTTATAAATAGTTTTATAAAGAATAGAGGGTAAATCATCAAGTATAAATTAAAAGCCCACCATGTTAAATCGAAATCCTTAATAAATGCCCAATATGCGATGGCTTGTAATCCTGAGCAAAATGTTAAAACTAAAGAAATTAAAGCGTATCCCTTCCATGATTCCTTATTTAACTTATATAAATATAGACTAAATAATCCAGTGAATGAAATAAGAATATCTAGAGGGAAGAACGACCAATTCCAAGCTATGATTATGCGATTATTATAATCTTTAAAAGCCGCACTTTGAGGTATAAGCTGAAAATAAGTAGCAATCCAATAGATAATAAATCCTATATCTGTGACGAGAAAAAAAGGTTTTAAATATTTCATCTTTTTATCTAATGTGTTCTTCTAAAGTGGATTTACTAGCATTAGCTTCTTTTTCCCCAGTCATATTTAATGTCACTACACCGATAATGATGAGAGCTATAGCAACGATCTTTAGCAGACTTACACTTTCATTGAAGTACATAAATCCAATTAGCGTAATAATTATAATCCCCATACCTGACCAAATAGCGTAAGCAATTGAAACTTCTATACTTTTTAACGTTAATGTCAAAAAGTATAAACTACAAATGTAAAAAAGTATAAGCAATACACTTGGTATAACTTTGGTAAAACCTTCTGATAATTTCATGGTCGTAGTTCCAGCAACTTCAAAAAGAATAGCTAAACATAGATAAATCCAATACAACTTTCTTCGCCTCCTTATTTTTTACAGAAAAGCTTAGGTGATGATTTTTGTCATAAAAATACTCATAGATAACAAATAAATATAACTTTAAATACCTTATAAGTATAAGTTTACCATATTAGGATTTTTATATATAATCTATAGATGTTGTTACTTATATATTTTGAGGAGGAGAAAAGAAATGAAGAAAACGTTTGTCGCATTAATTCTTGCTTTATCCCTGGTTGTATCTGCATTAGGAATTCAGCCTTCGAATGCTAAAGCTGAATCAAATCACAATCCGGTTGTTCTTGTTCATGGAATCAGCGGTGCGTCCTATAACTTTATTGCTATCAAAAACTATTTAATTGCTCAAGGTTGGGATCGCAATGATCTTTATGCTATTGATTTTGTAGATAAGACAGGCAACAATTTGAATAATGGACCTCAGCTTGCTCGATACATTGATCAAGTGTTGAAAGAGACGGGAGCTAAGAAGGTAGATATTGTTGCTCATAGTATGGGCGGAGCAAACACGCTGTATTATATTAAATATCTAGGGGGAGGGAATAAGATTGAAAATGTCGTGACGTTAGGAGGAGCGAAAGGTTTAGTTTCTTCGACAGCACTCCCAGGTACAGATCTCAATCAAAAAATTCTTTATACGTCGATCTACAGCATAAATGATCAAATTGTTGCTAATAGTCTCTCTAGGCTGCAAGGAGCAAGAAACATTCAACTTTATGGCATTGGACATATTGGATTGCTTTCAAATAGTCAGGTTAACGCGTACATAAAAGAAGGGCTGAATGGCGGGGGACAAAATACAAACTAGTTATTTTTCAGGTGAACAAGGCAGGATCGACTTTTATATATTTAGAATCAGAATGTTTGCCTTTGTGTTTCACCAGCATGTACCCGATGAAACAATCGAAGTCAAAGCAGCTCCCGCGCCGAAATAGAATAGAGTGCTAAAAGTACCTCAGTTAATCAAGGTACTTTTTTAGGTTTTTGTACAAAGAATCGATGATTAAAAAGCGCTCAAATTGATTTTTAATCGCGCATTGCGCCTGCTTCTCGAGAAGTCATTGCGCCTTGTCCTTCATTTACGTCTCTTTGGATTTCTTGTTTTACTTTTTGTGCATTTGTTGCAGAAGCTGCTGGTTTCTCAGTAAAACCCGCATTTTCTTTAGCTGATTGATGTTGCTGCATATGATCTCTCCTTCCTTTTTTATTCGTACAAAAAGGAAGAATGGAGCCCCATTCTTCCTTCAGCCATCAATTATAAAGTTGTCTTAGAAACGTCCGCCGCCAAGTTGTTGCTCAGCCATTTGTACAAGACGTTTTGTGATTTCGCCACCTACTGATCCGTTTGCACGTGCAGTTGTATCAGCACCAAGGTTTACACCAAATTCGCTAGCGATTTCATATTTCATTTGATCGATTGCTTGTTCAGCACCGTTTACTAATAATTCGTTACGGCTACCACTGTTGTTGTTTGCCATGTTGTGT
>DATMFE010000520.1:0-2494 GCA_035556295.1 Ureibacillus sp. | reverse complement strand
GATTATGAAAGTGCCTTAATTAAACGGGAACAGGCAAAGCTAAATGTATATAATGCAACTGTGCAAAACTATATGAACCAGGAACAGATTAAAGCATTTGAGAATGGGTATGTGCAGTAGGTGCCTGTCACCACCCGAAGTTTGTCGAGAAACGGAGAGTCGTTGTTGGCTCTCTGTTTTTTTTGTGCCTGTTGTTGGTCGGTGCCTGTCACTACCCGAAAAGTGTCGAAAGATTAATGCAATGATGCAGGGGTTTTTATATTTATGTCGAATTATACTCATACTCCGCTTTTAAATCTGCATTTGCTCTTTTCCCTATTTTATATGTTTCATTTTATAGAAATAAGGAGGTTTTACATTGATAGTTGAAATTTCAAGCATTGGTCAAGACCATTGTGAGGAGATAGTGCCAGCCAGAAGTTTAGGATTTAATTGTACTGAGGTTAAAATTGTACACCCCGCAAGAATCATTTCCGATTTGGCAGGGGAGCCGCATATAGCAGCTGCAAACGTTGGAAAAAAGGGGGAAGCTAATGCCTCGTCCTAAAAGAATTTGGATTCCCAATCGCTTTTATCATATCGTCTGTCGCGGCAATCGCCGTGATCCACTTTTTTGCTCCGCTGCTGATTTTGAAGCCTTTCTTCATATTCTTCACCAAGTCCATGAAAAATCCCCCTTTGAACTCGCCTCCTACTGCTTAATGACCAACCATTTCCACCTTCAAATGCGTTCTAAAGAGACCTCTATTTCAAAAATTATGTCTTTGATTAATAAGCGATATGCAAACTATTACAACACACGTTATCGTTTGACGGGACACGTATTTGAAAAACGATTTTATGACAAAATCATTGAAGATAGGGAAGGAATGATTGAAGTCAGTCGCTACATTCACTTGAATCCAGTTAAAGCCAAAATGGTAAAACGTCCCGAACATTATCCTTGGAGTAGTTATTATCTCTATATGTACCAAAACTCTATTCAGCCTAGATTTATGAATGTTGAGTGTGTATTAGATTTCTATGTAGGGAAAGTTGAGGAAAAAAGGCAGTTGTATTGTAAGTCGTTAGAGAAGGTAGCGGAGTTAAGGTCAGAGTCATTAAAACAATAAAAGGTTGAGGATGGTTTTGAAAATCTACAAAAGTATTAAAGGAGAGTCAACTATCATAGCTGGCTCTTTTTTAATTCTATTCTGCTCTAATAGGTAAGGTATTGCGTATATTTTGGGTAGTTAGAAGTGGGGGAATCATCTGTAATATCAATATATTGTAACTAGGAATATAAGGATTAATACCCTATAATTGTAATGTGAAACTTATGTTAATGATGCGCTATGTTCTCTTTATTTTTCGGAAGGCATAGTGTTTAATTTTTTTGAACCGATAATGATTGATAGGAACTTAAAGTGTCAGAAGTTATCTTTTCAACAGAATGATTATAAACGGGGGGTTCCTAAAATTAGAATAAGGGTGCTATTACTCTATTTGATTCCATATTATTGTCCAATGGATGGTATTTTTGTCGTGGTTGATGGAAGTTTTTTGATATAAATTAAATAGTTTTTCCTACCATGTAAATCGTTGTTGTATGGTGATATAATTTGAGATTATATAAAATCATAACAAGTAGGAGATAGGATTGAAATGAATGAACCATTAGCTAAGAGTGGAAGTAAACTTAGATCTGAAATCGATAGAATTCAGAATCGACCATTAATTAATATTGAAGGCAAATTCAGACCAGAAATCGAAGGGTTACGCGTTGTTGCCGCACTATTGGTAGCTGTTTATCATATATGGCTTAATCGTGTTTCTGGCGGGGTTGATGTATTCTTTGTAATTTCAGGTTTTCTTATTACTACTTCAATTGTTTCCACAATTAATCGAACGGGAGAATTTCGTTTTCGGCTATATGTCACAAAGTTAATGAAAAGATTACTTCCTTCTGTATTTTTTATTCTTGGAATGGTTCTAGTTTTAAGTTGGTTTTTGTTACCTGAATCCATTTTAAATAAAACGATACGTGAAGTGTTTGCTTCCATGTTTTTTTATCAAAACTGGCAACTGGCTTTTTCGAGCACGGATTATTTAGATTCCAGCCAAATGAAAACGCCTGTTGAACACTTTTGGGCCTTGTCTATACAAGGACAATTTTATATGATTTGGTTTTTGGTATTCACTTTCATTTTATTGTTAATAAAAAAATATAAAGTAACTAAAGTTAAAACATTAATCAATACTATTTTAGGAGTATTATTTGTTTCTTCCTTTATATACTCCATATATTTAACGAATATTAATCAACCGTGGGCTTATTTCATTACGATGACACGTGTGTGGGAATTTACTTTAGGTAGTTTGCTTTGTATCAACTTATCCTTAATTAAAGTAAATAAGTATATTGCTACAGTAATAGGTTGGCTTGGATTAATCGGTCTAATTTTAACTGGAATCGTTTTTAATGTATCTGAAATGTTTCCGGGGTATATTGCCT
>DATMFE010000519.1:0-1559 GCA_035556295.1 Ureibacillus sp. | reverse complement strand
GGAACTTCAATGTCACCTATCATACTTGCTTGGGTAGTTGCTGCGTTATTACGTATCTCTTTAGGGTCAGCCACAGTTGCCGCTATATCAACTGCAGGATTAGTTATTCCAATGCTGTCTCAATACGATGCTAATTTAGCCCTAGTCACTCTTGCAACGGGAGCGGGAAGTGCAATTTGCTCACATGTTAATGATGCAGGATTTTGGATGATTAAAGAATATTTTGGATTAAGTATGAAAGAAACATTTTCAACATGGACAATACTTTCCACTATTACTTCCATAGCCGGATTAGGGTTCATTTTGTTATTAGATGCATCCTTAACTATCTCGATAATATTAATAATTTCCATTAGCCTAGTAGCAATGTATTTCAGTATTTTTAACCAGCCTTTCAAGCAATCTAAGGATAAAAGCGATGTTTTGGATGTATAAAGGTATATATATAAAGCCTTTAAAAAAATAAAAGATTAAAAAGGCAGCCAAATATTTGGCTGCCTTTTTAGCAAAATCGCACAACTAGACTATGCTTTTAATTACCTCTACTTTATGATCCAATCCCAGTTGTTATACTAGCTTTGATCATATTCGGTATTTCTCTGTATAGAAGAAATGATCCATCGTTTTCTGTATGTAAGGTAACCATTTAGATTGTTTTATAAACGCCTGCCTCTTTATGTTATATAAACAAACAATCCTCATATACATTTATTGAATGGCTTCTTTAAACTTGTCACGAAATAAAACATAAGTTGATAAAGATTACATAGGAGGAGAAAACATGTTTGTTCATATAGTTCAACCTGGTGATACCCTGTCTTCAATAAGCAGTAGATATGATTATCCCATTGCGCAGCTTAGGAGGGTAAATGGGTTAGAAGAAACAAATATTGTTCCAGGTCAAGCCTTACTTATAGCTTCTTATGTGTACACAGTTCAACCTGGTGATACGATGAGGAGTATTGCTAAAAAAGCTTATGTATCCTTAGAACAATTAAAAGGAGCTAATCCTTCAGTCCATTATAATTATTTGCAGGTGGGAATGAAAATGAAAATCCCTAATATATCAGACTATATTGCAGGTACACTGGAGTATTATGCCGTTCGAAATCCAGAATTAGATCGCGATTTAATTACTGATTTTGCAACTTATTCCTCGTCCATTTCTATCTTTGAATATCATTTTGGCACCAATGGAGATATTATGAATGATTTAAACGATTTAGTAGCAATTGAAACGACTTGGAAAAACCGAGTTACACCGTTAGTTACGATTACTAATCTAACTTCTGAAGGGTTTAGTTCGGATCTTGCCCATCAAGTTTTAAATAATCCTCAAGCAAGAAACAATCTTGTTAATAATATTTTTTATTTAGTATCTAGAAAAGGCTACGGCGGGGTGAATATTGATTTTGAACGTGTAAAGGCCGAGGATAGAGATCTTTTTACAGGATTTTTACGTCAGCTGGGTGAACGTTTAAAACCTGCAGGGTACGTACTGACCATAGCGGTTCCAGCGAAGACAAGCGAAGATATTCCTTGGTTAAAAGGATATGATT
>DATMFE010000518.1:0-2715 GCA_035556295.1 Ureibacillus sp. | reverse complement strand
ACGACTATTATCCTTTAGTTCACAGTTTGCTTCAACATCTTCCAAGCCAAGATTTTAAACTACAAGAACTAGAAGAACAGGGATTACGCATCTCTTGTGACTAATGGAGGTTTGTACATTGATAACTGCAATATTAGCATCCGTCATTTTTTTAGTGACACTTATCTTTGTCATATGGCAGCCTAAAGGTTTGAACATCGGTTGGTCTGCCTGTGGTGGAGCGATTCTCGCCCTTTTAGTAGGAGTTGTTGAATTTAGTGATGTCCTAGAAGTAATAGACATTACTTGGAATGCCACATTATCTTTTGTAGCGATTATCCTCATTTCATTAATATTAGATGAGATCGGATTATTTGAATGGGCTGCATTACATATGGCAAGGGCGGCTAAAGGCAATGGAATCAAAATGTTCATTTATGTCAGCATTTTAGGGGCAATTGTCGCTGCCTTATTTGCTAATGATGGGGCTGCATTAATATTGACGCCAATCGTATTAGCGATGGTTCGTAATTTGAATTTCAAAGAAAAGATGATCTTTCCCTTTATTATGGCGAGCGGGTTTATTGCGGATACTACTTCACTGCCATTTGTAGTGAGTAACTTGGTTAACATTGTATCTGCCGATTTCTTTGATATTGGATTTGTAGAATATGCTTCAAGAATGTTTATTCCCAATCTTTTTTCATTGATTGCAACCATCACGGTATTACTGATTTATTTTAGAAAGAGTATCCCACGAACGTATGATTTATTTAAATTAAAGCAACCAGTAGATGCGATTAAGGGCCAAAAAATGTTTCGTCTCTCATGGTATGTTCTTGGGATCTTACTGATTGGTTACTGTGCTAGTGAATTCATTAAAATTCCTGTCTCCATTGTTGCAGGAATAATAGCGATTTTCTTTCTATTGATGGCAAGAAGAAGTAACGTCGTTAATACGAAAGCCGTTGTTAAAGGGGCACCATGGAGTGTCGTATTTTTCTCAATTGGTATGTACGTTGTCGTATATGGGTTAGGAAATGCATGGCTAACTCATTCATTAGCAAGTGTCATCCAAGCAACGGCTGAACAAGGCTTATTCGTTGCGACAATAGGAATGGGCTTTATTGCTGCTTTCTTGTCATCCTTGATGAATAATATGCCAACTGTAATGATTGATGCCTTAGCCATTGCTGAAACGACTACTTCTGGCACGATTCGAGAGGCTCTTATTTATGCCAACATCATTGGGTCTGACTTAGGTCCGAAAATTACACCAATTGGATCATTGGCAACTTTAGTATGGCTCCATGTTTTATCTCAAAAAGGGGTTAAAATTTCATGGGGAACGTATTTCAAAACAGGTATTGTTTTAACACTCCCAATTCTATTTATTACGCTACTAGGTCTATACGTATCATTATTAATGAACTAAAAGGAGAAATACGTCATGTCTAAAAAATCAATTTATTTCTTATGTACAGGAAATTCTTGCAGAAGCCAAATGGCAGAAGGATGGGCAAAAAAATATTTAGGGGAAGAGTGGGAAGTTCGCAGCGCAGGTATTGAGGCACATGGATTGAATCCAAATGCAGTAAAAGCAATGAAGGAAGCGGGTATTGATATTTCCAATCAAACTTCTGACATTATTAATCCTGAAATTTTAAATAGTGCGGATTTAGTCGTTACATTATGCGGAGATGCAGCTGATAAATGTCCAATGACACCACCACATGTTAAGCGTGAACACTGGGGATTTGATGATCCAGCAAAAGCGGAAGGAACAGATGAAGAAAAATGGGCGTTCTTCCAGCGTGTTCGTGATGAAATTGGTGACAGAATTAAACGTTTTAGCGAAACAGGAGAATAATATAATCTAAACCCTAAGAGAAAATTCTCTTGGGGTTTTAAAGTAAGTTCTGTTAAACGCACATGTTGATATATATGTTCAACTTGTTAAACCGATATAAGAATGTTTATTTGAATATGCTGTGGATTTTTGGCTTCTGAGCGTATGAGATTGTGTTCTCATACGCCTTTCAGCTGTAGCTCTAGCTAATTCAAAAAGAACTTACTGTTTAATTGTTGAACAGCTGTTTCCATGATAGTTATAACTAGAGTTTCCCTCGTTATCTTTGTAATATTATCACCGTAGCGAAAGTCATCTATTTTCTCACTAATGTCATACCATACTGATACTTCTTTGTTAGTAAAGTGTTCCTGAACTACATTGTATATTTCATACGCAATACTAATAATATCATCCTCATTATTTAGGATTTTTTTTAATAGTTCATAAATATAATATTTGGCACATTCTTCGTATGAGGGTTCTTGCAAACTTAATTCTCTTATAGTCCTTGTAAAATAATCTTCAATTTCAAACATATTAAGTGGTTCATTAAGAGAAGATAGAATGTTTAAAGAATGTGTTGAAGAGTTATTTTCTAGCATTTGTATAGCCCAATTAATATAGTCAATAGGTTCTATACTGCCTTCAAATTTTTTGTAATATAAAATTTTAGTATCCATTCGAAACCTCTATTCTCTTTAGTTCAATAACACTTAACTCCGTTCACGGATAGGGTTGCTGTTTCAAGTCTTGACTTATTCCTTAGGCAGCATCTGTAAAATCCAAATCGCAAGCTGCAATGTCATAGCATCATGTATGTTTTGTGGGTCGTATCCAGTTTTTTCTTTTACTTTTTTAATTCTATAGATAAGAGAATTACGGTG
>DATMFE010000517.1:0-4659 GCA_035556295.1 Ureibacillus sp. | reverse complement strand
TTTTTCATATGATTCATTAAATCTTCTCGTTTTAAAATGCTATCACGTAGAGTATAAATAACTCGACGTTGTTCGTTAATAACATCGTCTAATTTTAAGTTGTATTCACGCATAGAGAAGTGAGCGCCTTCTACAATTCGTTGTGTACGATTGATTAGTTCAGCAACTTCAGTATTTTGAATACGTTTTGTTTCATCAACAACCATTTTCTTTACAAACTTCTCAACATCTTCCTTAGCAAATCGACGGAACATATCATCTTCAATGGAAAGAATGAAACGACTTTCTCCTGGGTCACCTTGACGTCCAGAACGTCCACGAAGCTGGTTATCAATACGACGGCTTTCGTGTTTTTCAGTACCGATTACATACAGCCCACCTATTTCGGCAACACCTTCACCAAGAACGATATCTGTACCACGACCAGCCATGTTAGTGGCAACTGTAATACGTCCTTTTTGACCAGCTTCTGAAATTAACTCTACTTCTTGTTCTACTGTTTTTGCATTCAACACTTGATGTGGTAGCTTGTACTTATTTAAGTATTGCGCCACTTTTTCAGATTGTAATATTGAAGTTGTACCTATTAATATAGGCTGTCCTTTTTCGTGTCTTCGTTTTGTTTCTTCAGCTACGAATTGATACTTCGCATGTATTGTTTCAAAAATGATGTCTGGTTGATCTATACGTATTTTTGGTTTATTTGTAGGAATTTGTATTACACGCATTCCATACACTTCAAGGAATTCCTTTTCTTGCGTTTTTGCAGTTCCTGTCATCCCGGCTAATTTAGGGTACATACGGAAATAATTTTGTATTGTAATTTGAGCTTGAGATTTATTTTCTTCTGTAATGGACACGCCTTCTTTAGCCTCAATAGCTTGATGTAACCCATCAGACAAAGTACGACCTTCCATAATTCGCCCCGTAAACATATCGACAAGTTGAATTTTGTCATCGATTACAATGTAATCAACATCACGCTCGAACATTACATGAGCGCGAACTGCTTGAATGACATAGTGATACAAAGATTGGTGGTCTAAATCATAAAGGTTATCAATACCAAAAGCTGCTTCAACTTTTTCGATTCCTTGATCTGTTAGGGAAGTAGCTTTTGTTTCATCATCAAAATCATAGTCTTCATCTTTTTTAAATCGTTTAGCTAAACGAGCAGCGATGCGGTGAAGATCTTCATTTGATGCCATTTTTCCTGCAATGATTAATGGTGTTTTTGCTTCATCAATCAGAACTGAATCTACCTCATCAATAATGGCAAAGTGATATGGTCTTTGAACTTTTTCTGAAATGGAGCGAGCCATATTATCGCGTAAATAGTCGAAACCAAATTCTGTTCCGACTCCATATGTAATATCTGCATTATAGGCTACTTTTTTATCGGAAGGCTCCATCATTGGAACATTAAGGCCAACCGTTAAGCCTAAAAAGCGATGGACTTGACCAATTAATTCATAGTCACGTTTCGCTAAATAATCATTCACCGTAATTACATGCACACCTTTACCTTCAAGTGCGCGAATATATGTAGGAAGTGAAGCCACTAATGTTTTACCTTCTCCGGTAGCCATTTCTGAAATGTTACCTTCTGTTAGGACAAGGCCACCAATTAATTGAACATCATAGTGACGCATTTTTAATACACGAATAGCTGCCTCACGTACAACAGCAAAGGCATCCGGAATTATGTTTGCCAGTTCTTCACCATTTGCTAAACGTTCTTTAAATTTCACAGTCATGCTTTTTAGTTCTTCATCTGACATAGAAGAATATGTGGATTCTAATTCATTTATTTGATTAACGATTTTATAGTATCTTTTTAATTCGCGATAGGAAGTTTTTTCTTTATTTCGATTGAAAATTGAAAACATTTTTGCTTACGCTCCTTTATTTTGTCTAACTATAAATGGTAGACACTAAATTATTCTATCAAACTTTTGGTGGTATGACTACTTATGGCACGGGAAAACTAAAGAGAAGATATAACTGTTTTGTAAATATTATTACCATCATATTTCAATAAATAATAAGGCTCTAGCATATATTTACAGTTTTATGTTAATTATAGAGAAAAGCTATTTTTTCTACATTATTCGTGCTATAATAAGCAAGGTTTAGTCGTACATTTAAAATGATCTAAGGAGGACAGACATGATTTATGTGTCTTTGATTGTGGCGTTTTTAGCGTCAATTTTACTCACTCCGCTTGTAAGGCGATTAGCGTTTAAAATTGGAGCTGTTGATGCTCCCAATTATAGAAAAGTTCATTCGCGTATCATGCCACGTTTAGGTGGGTTAGCTATATATCTTTCCTTTTTAATTGGGCTTTTAGTATTTAGACCAGATAGTGAATACACATTGGCAATCGTTATTGCCGCTACAGTCATTATTGTAACTGGTATTTTAGATGATATGTATGAAATATCTGCAAAAGCAAAAATGATTGGTCAATTGATTGCTGCTTTAATTATCGTATTCTTCGGTGGTATACAAATCGAAATGATCAACTTACCGTTTGGTGGAGTTATGGATTTCGGGTTGTTAAGTATTCCGCTAACGATTATTTGGATTGTCGGTATTACGAATGCAATTAATTTAATTGACGGATTAGATGGTCTTGCTGCTGGTGTATCAACAATTGCTTTGATTACTTTGTCAGCGATGGCAATTATTGTGCCAAATCCATTTGTACTTGCAATAGCTGCTATACTTGCTTTTAGCACTATCGGGTTTTTATTCTTTAATTTCCATCCAGCAAAAATTTTCATGGGTGACACAGGTGCATTATTCTTAGGATTTATGATTGCTGTGTTATCATTACTTGGTTTTAAAAATATTACAGTGGTCTCATTTATCATTCCTGTTATTATGTTAGGTGTTCCAATCTCTGATACATTCTTTGCGATTGTTCGTCGTTTACGAAATGGACAAAAGTGGTCAGATCCTGATAAATCTCACTTGCATCACCGTTTACTAGATATAGGATTTTCACATAGACAAACGGTATTAATTATTTATGGAATTGCTATTATGTTTGGATTAGCAGCCATCATCTTCTCTATGGCAAAAATTTGGGGCGCAATTTTATTAGTAACTGTAATTTTAGTTGCACTTGAATTATTTGTAGAAATCATAGGTTTAGCTGGTAAAAACTACAGACCTTTAATAAAATTAGCAAAAATCTTTAATAAGACAATTAATTAATAGGCTATTATGTTAAATTGAAATCTATCAATTTAACATAATAGCTTTTTTGTTTGGAAGAATTACTAGGATGATCGGTACTAATTTGGGTACCGACTTTTATCTTTTTATAGTCGTAATTTCTGATGTGGAATCATACGATACTAAATAAGAAAACTCTAGATTGCTAAATGCTGTCATTTGCTGATTTGAACTAGTGTAAGGTTGAGCCGAAATGTCATGGTGAAATGGTTTCATTCAATAGGGGTGATACGTGTTTTGAAAATCACGATTGAAAATGCAATATCGAATCTACCTTATTATCAGAACTTTATTCCACTCAATTATCGGAAAATGATTGAGGAATCTCCGGGACAATTTACAGTTCTTGGTGCAAGAAGTAAGGATCGATATGCGGGGCTAATTATTGCCAAAAAGTATAAAAAGGCTTCCTTAATGGTTATCAACTATTTAGTTGCAAGTGAATGGAATAAAAACACTGGTCTCGAAGAAATGTTTCTCTATTTATTAGAAGATATTGCGAGTGTGGAAAAGATTCAGCATATTCATTATGAGTATAGTGGTGAACGGAATGAATACTTTCAATATATTGGTGGGTTATTAAGGAAAAATAATTGGTCATCTCTAAGACCTAGTACTTTTCATTATGTACTGCATCGAAATGCAATTGTGAATGAACTTCGATATAACAATTATTTTAATAGTAATCATGAGCTTATTTTTTTTGAGTGGGGACTTTATCCTTCAAATAAACGGTTTGAGATTATAGAGGGTGAAGAAAAATGGTTTCCGAAGAATCATTCATTATTTGCAGATCCACAAGAGGTTGATAAATCGAGCTTAGGTGTGAGGTTAGATGGTGAAGTGATTGGGTGGTTCCTAATTCAAAGAGTCGATCCACAAACCATCATGGTGAAATCAATTTATTTAAAGGAAGAAT
Organism: Ureibacillus sp.; assembly: GCA_035556295.1. Classification (GTDB taxonomy): domain Bacteria; phylum Bacillota; class Bacilli; order Bacillales_A; family Planococcaceae; genus Ureibacillus. Next base: position 497 of record DATMFE010000517.1, on the reverse strand, counting down.
TTAGAAGTAACCAAAATAGTACCCAGCTTTTGATCATGGGGTTAATGCAAGCGTTAAAACTTCCAAATTGGCAAATCATGATGCTGCATATTGATGACGATAACAAACAATTACAATTGTTTGTTGATAGAGTGTTACGCCGAGCGATTCAAAACAAATCGGTTGTGTATCAGTCGAAGAAGAGGGTATTGTAGGGGGATGTATTTTGGGGGATAGATAGTGATTGCTGATTTATTTGGATGATTGGAAGTTGGTAATGTGCTAAATTTTCATAAATGACCTTATTAAGGATAAAAGAGAGTTAAATATTGACCGAACTTACCATTATGAAGCTTTTTGTCCTTAATATTAGGGAAATTGTTTGTTAAAGCCTTACACATCTATTGTGATAAGGCATTTTTTATTTGATTCAATTGATATTCCAAATATATACTGTAACGGGATATTAGATAAAAATCTCCATTTTAATAATTTCCCGGGCAAGAAAAATAATGAAT
>DATMFE010000516.1:0-78221 GCA_035556295.1 Ureibacillus sp. | reverse complement strand
CATCATATTAATGTGTTCTCTAGTAAATCCTTTTATGGGAACATAAATCATAATATCATGACGTTTAAAATATTTTTATACTTTTTTAAAATGATGTAATATTCAAAAAATAAACTCAATAAAAATAACTCAGAGAAAATCATTTCCCTGAGTTTTTCTAGTCTTTTTTAAGAGTATCTAGAAATCGTTTGCTCTAGTTTATTTCTTAAATGCGAAAGGTCATTTGATGAAACTGACAGACGAACGTTGGTAAATCTATATTTTTTACGAATAAAAAGTCAAAAAGATTCCAAAAGAGTTTAGTTTTTTGGATATTTTGTTTGGGTATGATGGATGGATTGAATAATTAATTCTTTAATAACATTTTCGTCTACATCAGAAAGCTTATTTATATAAATACAAGCCTTTCCACTTGTATGTTTTCCTAGAAGTTTCAATAATTGTTCACGTTGAGGTTCTCCCGGAACAATGTAGAGGCTTATTTTTGCTTTTCTAGGTGAAAAACCAACAAGTGGCGCATCTCCTTCATGTCCTGAATCATATTTGTAATGATATGAACCAAAACCTATTATACTTGGACCCCACATTTTCGCTTCATATCCTGAGGTTTCCTCAAAAATACTTAATAATCTGTATGCATCTTCCCGTTTTTTTGGATTATCTACGGTTTCAATAAATTCAATAACACTTTGATCAGTTACTTTCATTTTCGGTTCGTATTTTGCCATATTTATTCAGCCTCCAAATCTATCTGGAAAAAGTATACCAATTGAGACTATGTTAGAAAAGAAAAAGCATTAGCAGTAAAAGTATTTAATGACGATCCTTACTCCAGTAAAATATGAGTCCTTCCTTCAATATTTCCCCAAAAAGTATAAACCACTTACAAACATCTCCACCCACCAGGAGATATCTATCAGTGGTCTTTACATAGATTCTAATCTATAAAAAGTTTAAAACTGAAATCTTACTAAAACCTTCGCTTTAATGGAGATTAGTCCTTGTTCTATTGGCGTTTGAAATGATTCTTGCGTCATCGCTACAGCTTTATACATAATTGGAGGAGCTTCTACACTTTCCTCTATAATTTCTATTGGCAAAGGGTAAATAGGAAGCTTAAGTGTGTCAGCAATAGTCCGAGCTTTCTCAACTGCATTAAATAAAGCTAATTGTAAAGCTTGTTGATAATACTGATTTTCGCGGTCCAATTTAAATTCAAGTGAGGAAACACGATTTGCTCCATTTCTCACAGCAGTATCAATAACCATGCCGACCTTACTAATATCTCTTATTTTTACTGTCAGAGAATTTGTTACTTCATAACCCCGAAACACCTGCTGCCCTTCAATATAATCGTATTGAGGAAAAATCGAAAAGGAAGAAGTTTGCATATCCTCTCTCTTGATACCTAGGGATAATAATGACTGAATTACTTGATTCATAATTTTTGAATTTTGATTTTGAGCTTCATTTAAATCCTTTGATTGGGTTACAACTTCAAAACGAATCTCACCGAAATTGGGGGCTACACTAATTTCTCCATTACCATTAACTGTTATTGTTCTTGGCTTTGTTTTAACTTGACGGCTAAATTGATAGTCCAATTTGTTCCTCCTTCTTACGTTCTAACATAATGAATGAAATCAAGAATTACAGGTTCATCACCATTTAAGCGAAGCTTTGAATTAATTTGACCTCTATGATAGTGCCCGTGTAAACAAACATGAGTTAAAATTTCTCGAATTGTATTTTGGAATTCAATACCTTTACTATTTTTGTAAGTAATCTTTTTTTCAAGATCATCTTTAGTGGAATTTAGGAGGTAGGATATAATATTTTCTTCATTTTTCTTCACGAGTTGGTCGCAAAAATCTAAATCAACTTCTGCCCAAAGAGGAAGCTTTGAACTGTCGATACCTTGTAATCTTGCCATCCAGATAATTTCCGAAAATAAAATATGGGAAAATAAACGAATGACATCTTGCTGTTCCCCCTTCATAGTATGCAAAGTAGCAAGAATTCGTTTATTTGCCCAAATTAAATGTTCATACATCTTTTGAATGGTTTCCAAAAAAGCACTTCCTTAAAATGTTTTTATCTCAACATATGCTTTTTCCAGTAATTGTTGAACCAATAAAAAGTAAAACCCCCTTCTTATAAAAAAGTAAGGGGTTTTTGATTAATAACAAAATAATGACTAATATTACTTCTATTCAGTTTCATTATCCATAAAATCATATGGTGTAATGCCATTCATTCCAATTAAAGGATGTACCGTATGAACTGTTTCTGTTGTCAACGCAGGAATAACCGCTTCACCTAAAACAGTAAAAATCTCTTGTTGTTCCTCAACTTCCTCGATTGGTTTTTCTTTATGTTTTTGTTCCACATTCGTTGAGCTTTCTTGAACTTCAACTGCTTTAACTTGCACATCCTCTGTTTCCATCGGATTTAATCTAGCCCGTAAACTAGTCAGACGCTGTAAATCATCTGTTCGATTAAGTCCAGATGTGAACACTTCGGGCTCTCCACAAAGAATTAAGAAGTTTTTCGCCCTCGTAATCCCTGTATACAGTAAATTCCTACGTAGCATTTTAGAATAGCCGCGCACAATTGGCATAATGACCGTTTGGAATTCACTACCTTGGGATTTATGGATCGAACAGCAATAAGCTAATGTAATTTGATTCAGATCTGCTCGTTGGTAGGTGATTTCATTTCCATCGAATGAAACAACTAGTAAATCTTGTTTTTCAATATTTTCTTTTGCTTTAATTATGGCTATGACTTCACCCATATCTCCATTAAACACATTGCTTTCAGGTTGGTTAACGAGTTGAAGTACTTTGTCGCCTATACGGTAGACAACATCACCGTAAATAAATTCCTTTCTTGTACCATCCGTATTTGGATTAACTAATTCTTGAATTTTCTTATTCAATTGATCAATTCCAGCCGGACCTTTATACATTGGCGCAAGCACTTGAATATCTCTTATTGATTGACCTTTGGAGATGGCACTTTTCACTATTTGCGTTACAACGCTTGGTATTTGATCGGCTGATGCTTTAATAAATGAACGGTCTACCGTTTTTTCACTAATCTTTGTATGATTTGGAATTTCGCCTTTTTTAATTTGGTGGGCAAGCTCGATTATTGTTGAGCCTTCAGCTTGTCTGTAGACATCAATCAATTCAACAGTTGGTATTTGGTTAGATGCTAACAAATCTTTTAATACTTGTCCTGGTCCCACTGGAGGTAGCTGGTCCTGATCACCAACAAAAACGACTTGCGCATCTTCATTAATGCTCTTTAATAATTGATGTGCTAGCCATGTATCCACCATTGACATCTCATCAATTATGATGAGTCTTCCTTCAACTTCTCGTTCAGTTTCCTCTTCTTTTTCTAGTCCATTAAAGCCAAGTAAACGATGAATTGTCATAGCTGGTAAATCAGTTGATTCAGCCAGTCTTTTCGCTGCGCGTCCTGTTGGTGCGGCTAAGACAATCGGAAACGGTTCTTCTTTTTTGGCATATTCTTTTGGATTTAGTGACAGGCCGTGAAGTTCTGCATATACTTCAACTAGTCCACGGATTACTGTTGTTTTCCCAGTACCTGGTCCTCCTGTCAAAATCATCACCGAAGAATTTAAAGCACATTCAATTGCACGAGCTTGTGTTTCTGCATATGTAACTTCAAACCGTTCTTCAACTTCACCGATTGCTTTTCGAATCTCATCTTTCGAAAACCGTTGTTGCTTTTTACTCTGCTGAGAAAGCTCCAAAATTTTAGATGCGATTCCAATTTCACTAAAGTATAACGAAGGTAGGTAAAGTCTCGTTTCTTCCCCACAAATTTTACTTTCTTCTCTCATTTGGATAATTGCTTGTGAGATTTCTTCATAATGAATTTCTTGTGGTTGGCTTCCTTCAAGAATAGATTTCACTTGTGGTAACACATGCTCAGCATCTAAGTAAACATGTCCATCTGAAAGGGAAGCGTTTGTTAAGACATGTAAAACTGCTGCTTTAATACGGTCAGGATGATTTCCTGTAATGCCTAATCGGGCACCAAGTTCATCTGCTCGGCTAAAGCCAACACCTTCTATATCTTCTATTAATCTGTATGGATTTTCAGTAAGCAAAGAAATGGTATCTTCTCGGTATGTTTGATAGATTTTCATCCCTAGTTGTGGACCAAATCCCCATTGGTTCAATTGTATGATAATTCGTTCTAAACCTAGGTTCTGTTCAAGCGTTTCTTTAATCGCAATTTTTTTATCATCTTTTAAACGAGGGATTATATCTAAAGCACTTGGATCTTCCATAATTTTCTTTATGGCATCTGCTCCTAGCTTTTCAACAATGATTTCTGCCGTTTTACGGCCAACTCCAGGGAATAAATCGCTTGATAAATAATGAATGACTCCTTGTTCTGTAGCAGGAACCTCTTTTTCAAAGGTTTCAGCCTGAAACTGTTGTCCATATTTCGGATGATTTTTTAGGACCCCAGTAAATCGATAGAGATCTTCCTCTTGAAGATTCGGAAAATAACCTACAATTATAATTTCTTTTTCATCATATTGCAAATTCGTTTCTTGAATTTTCACTCTTGTAATGGAGTACATATTAGAGGGGTTGTGGAAAATAGAAGCGATTGGTCTTCCTAGAATAAATAGTTTATTCACTTCAAATAAATTAAGATTATTTACCAAAAGTTTAACCTCCTCTACACATTACTTGTAAATTTGATTTTATCATATCCCTCTCAAACTGTCCTTTTATCAAAAATATTTATCCTTTATTAATAGCTAAATCGATTTTAATGAACTAGAGACAATGATATGATGAGTGTATTGAAGTTTGTTAGAAGGGCTTGTGAGTATATTGGAATTTAGACCGTGCATTGATCTCCATGATGGAAAAGTAAAGCAAATTGTAGGAAGTACATTAGGTCACTTAGATAAAACTGTAGTAGAAAATTTTATATCTGAACAAGATTCAGCGTATTATGCGAACATGTTTAAGGATGATGGCCTTTCAGGTGGACATGTTATTATGCTTGGTTCAGGTAATGAAGATGCTGCCTTGTTAGCATTACAAACTTATCCTGATGGTTTACAGGTAGGTGGAGGTATAAATGCAGATAATGCTAAAAAATATATAGAGGCTGGTGCTTCTCATATTATTGTCACATCATACATCTTCCATGACGGACAATTAGATCAGGATAGATTAAGCAAATTAGTAACCTCAATAGGAAAAGAACATATCGTTATCGATCTAAGCTGTCGAAAAAAAGATGGAAAATGGTTTGTTGTCACAGATAAATGGACGAAATTTAGTAATTTTGAAGTAAACCAGTCAACCATTTCATATATCGAGCAGTATTGTGATGAATTACTAATTCATGCGGTAGATGTTGAAGGTAAACGTAGTGGCATGCAGGAAGAATTAGTTCAGGATTTAGCAGTATGGACATCTATCCCAACTACCTACGCAGGTGGTGTAAGATCTTTAGAAGATTTGAAGAAGTTCGAGGAACTTTGTGGTGGCAAACTTCATGTTACGATTGGTAGTGCTTTAGATATCTTTGGTGGAGATTTAAAATACAAAGATGTTGTTTCCTATTGTAAAAATAAGTAGTTTATATGTGTCGGATGCTTATAAAAAGTAGAGCATGCGCATGTTGCACCGCTTTCGGTGGAAATAGTATATACATTGCTTAACGTGTATTAAAAAAGTAGAATCCAAAATGTAAGATGGATTCTACTTTTTTTCTTTTTTCCAAGTTGACTATTTGAATTAATTGTAACGCTGACTGACCATGTCATAAATATATTTTGCTTGTTCAAATTCAGGTGAAATTGTATAAGCTTGTTTTAAATGGTGTAAAGCTGCTTCAGAATTTTCAGTGGATACTGCATATAGAACACCTAAATTATAATGGGCATCTGCATTACTTTCGTCCTTCTCCAGTACAAACTCCAATTCCCCCTTAGCAACATCGAACATTTCCAAGGTACAAAGTAATATTCCATAAGAAAGTCGAATTTGTAAATCTTCAGGGGCTAATTCAGCAGCTCTTTGCATGTAAGGTAATGCGAGTTTATATTTTTCCTCTCGTTCAAAGGATTTTGCTAACATGTAGTGTGCATCTGCCCCTTGAATACCATGTTCAATTGATTTTTGATAAAGTTTTGCTGCTTCAATATAGCGTTCAGCATCATAATAGAGATTCGCTAATCCATAATATGCTGTAGCTGTCTTTTCATCAACAGTAATCGCCTTTTGAAAAAAACGTTCTGCACGTTCTACATCATTCATTGCAGCAAGTAAATTCCCAAAGTTAACATAGCCAATAGCATCATTCGGGTTATTTTCGACTGCTTCAGTAAATGCTTTTGCCGCATCTTCATACCGCTTCTCTTGAAACGCTTTAATACCTATTTCGTTATAATCCATTCTATTCACCTCTAATACAAATGAATAGACGACCGTAAAGTACACAGCCGTCTATTAATTAACCTACATAAGTCAATTTTTTATTATTGTTAAATACTTCATCTATTGTACCGCCACCTAAGCAAACTTCACCATCATATAACACAACAGCTTGCCCTGGTGTAATCGCACGAACAGGCTCTGCAAAAGTAATATGTGCAGTGCCATCCTCTAACATTTCCACTTCAACTGGTGTATCTTCTTGTCTGTAGCGGAATTTTGCAGTACAGCTAAAGTTCTTTGGCTTCTCTTCATTTGATGTAAAGCCCATTTTAACTGCTTTTAAGGATGTTGAATATAATGCTTCGTGATGGAATCCTTGACCAACATATAGAACGTTTCGTTCTAGATCTTTTCCAAGAACAAACCATGGATCTCCATCTCCACCAATGCCTAAACCGTGGCGTTGCCCGATTGTGTAATACATTAAGCCATCGTGAGTCCCCATCACTTTTCCATCAAATGTTTCCATTTTTCCAGGTTGTGCTGGTAGATATTGACTTAAAAATTCTTTGAAATTACGTTCACCTATAAAGCAAATCCCTGTCGAGTCCTTTTTCTTTGCAGTTGCTAAACCCGCTTCTTCTGCAATTTTACGAACTTGAGGTTTTTCAATCCCACCGATTGGAAACATTACATGCTTTAATTGTTCTTGTGACAATTGATTTAAGAAGTAAGTTTGATCTTTATTTTGATCAATTCCTCTTAGCATAACCGTCTCACCATCACGTTCTTCCACTCGAGCATAGTGACCTGTAGCTAAGTAGTCAGCTCCAAGTTTTAAAGCATGCTCTAAAAATGCTTTAAATTTAATTTCTTTATTACACATCACATCAGGATTCGGAGTTCTTCCAGCCTTATATTCTTCTAAGAAATAAGTAAAGACTTTATCCCAATATTGCTTTTCAAAATTAACTGCATAATAAGGGATTCCAATTTGATTGCATACTTTTATGACGTCATCATAGTCTTCAGTAGCCGTACACACACCAAATTCGTCTGTGTCATCCCAGTTTTTCATAAAAATACCGATCACATCATATCCTTGTTGCTTCAATAAATAAGCAGCAACTGATGAGTCGACCCCACCAGACATACCAACAACAACACGGATTTGTGATGGGTCTCTTGTTTCTACCATTTCGTTCACTCTTTCTATATTAATTCAATAGTCTTTTGACAATAGTTGACGTTCGTTTTGCTGCCTCTATAATTTGCTCGTCGGTTAATCCTAAACCAAAACTAAAACGAATTGAATTTCTCAATTCCTCAGCATTATTTCCATACATTGCAACAAGAACATGAGAAGGGTCAATGGAGCCTGCAGTACATGCAGAGCCACTAGATGCATAAACACCAGACATATCGAGATTTACTAAGAACGATTCAACTTCCATCCCTTTGAAGCTTATGTTTAATACATGTTGTAATGTATGCTCACTATTTCCATTCACTTCAAATGTAATGTTGTCATTCATTAATTGTTGAATAAATAAATCGCGATATGTTTTAAACTTCTCTTTTTTCAATTCAATTTCTTGCTGTGCGATTTCTACCGCTTTCGCAAATCCAACCGCTGCTGGTACATTTTCCGTTCCAGCACGTCGCTTTTTCTCTTGAGACCCACCAAAAGAAATGGGAATTAAAGGAGTACCAGTTCGTTGATATAAAAAGCCGATCCCTTTAGGTCCATTTAGTTTATGACTTGAAACACTTAGTAAATCAACATGTAATTCATCTACATTCAGCTTTTCGATACCAAATGCCTGAACTGCATCTGTATGGAAAGTGGCTTGGTGATTTATTAATATTTCTCCAATTTCCGCTATCGGTTGGACTGTTCCCACTTCGTTATTGCCATACATGATTGTGACCAATATCGTATCATCACGTAATGCTTTTTTGAACGATTCAAGGGTTATTCGACCGCTTCGATCTACAGGTAAATAAGTAACTTCAAAACCTTCTTTTTCTAACTTTTCACAGGCATGCATAACCGCATGGTGTTCAATTTGTGTGGTGATAATATGTTTTCCCTTTTCTTTCAATGCATATGCTGTTCCAAAAATAGCTGCATTATCAGCTTCGGTTCCACCACTTGTTACAATGATTTCATTATCTTTAGCACCAATTGATTTAGCAAGAACCCATCTAGCATCATCTAATATCTTTCGAGCAGAACGACCGACTGTATGGATACTAGAAGGGTTGCCAAATACTTCAGACATTGCCTTTGTCATTACGTTGATTACTTCTGGATGCATCGGAGAAGTCGCTGCATGGTCTAGATAAATTGAATTCATTGTTAATCAATAGCTCCTTTAAAAATATTCAAATGAGCCTTGGTATCCTACACTATGGATTTCTCAGTAATAACACGTTAGTTTTTCCACAGTCATAGCCTAAGGACTTCATTTCAATCTGTCAATTTTCAATTAAATAAATTGCTCAACTTGTTTTAATAAGTTCAACTAGTATTTCAAATTAGCATGAAGTTAGATATAGAACATATACCCGTCATACTCAATATCGTCTTTATAATTAGCTAAATCAAGAAGGGATGTCGTATCAAGCACATTTTTGACTGCATCTCGAATACGAATCCAAAGTTCACGTTGTGGTAATTCCTCTTCTTCAATTCCCTCAACTGGTTGGATCGGTCCTTCTAACACTTTAATTACATCCGCAGCAGAAATTTTTTCTGGTGGTAGTGCTAGTAAATAACCACCGTACGCACCACGAACACTTTTAACCAATCCTGCAATTCGAAGTGGAGAAACAAGCTGTTCTAAATAAGCCTCCGACAAGTCTTTTTCTTCAGCAATTTGCCTAAGAGGAACTGGACCCTCTCCAAAGCGTTTTGCAAGTTCTATCATTATCGTCAAACCATATCTACCTTTTGTAGAAATTTTCATTATATACACCTCTGTTTTACTTGACCATTTTTTTGCTCAATTATACCATAACTCCTTATATTCCACTTGGAAAAGGTCTACTTTCATGAAATGTGATAAATTAATAGTAAGAATAATTTTGAATGGGAGGATAATTTAAATGCAAAATGAACCATTGGCATTCCGAATGCGTCCTCGCAATTTAAAAGAGGTTGTTGGTCAAAAACATATTATAGGTGAAGATACCGCTTTATATAAAATGATTGAGCATGGACATGTCCCATCTATGCTTTTATATGGAGATCCTGGAATTGGAAAAACATCAATTGCCTTTGCTATTGCGGGGAGTTCAAAACTACCTTTCTTTTCATTAAACGCAACTCATGCTGGAAAAAAAGACGTAGAACAAATTGTCGATGAAGCAAGACTTAGTGGGAAAGTCATTTTATTTTTGGATGAAATTCACCGATTTAATAAATTACAACAAGATACCCTTCTACCCCATGTAGAAAATGGTTCAATTGTTTTAATTGGAGCAACTACTGAAAATCCGTTTCATGATGTAAATCCTGCCATCCGTTCTCGATGCGGAGAAATTTTACAATTAAAACATCTCACATTAGATGATCTGGTTCAACTATTAAAATCTGCATTACTAGATCAAGACCGAGGACTTGGTAAATACACAATTGAGATTTCTGAAGAGCAACTCAATAACATTGCTGTAAGTGCAAATGGAGATGCTAGAAAGGCACTTACTTTATTAGAGTCCGTTTATTTTGCTTCCGATGAGGTAGATGGAAAAGTAATGGTAAAGGATCACATTATTGAACATCTTGCTAAGAGAATTGGTGTATACGGAGATAAAGCAGGCACTCATTTTTATAATTTGTTATCTGCTTTACAAAAATCGGTTCGTGGTAGTGATACAAATGCTGCCCTCTACTATTTAGCACATTTACTCGAAACCGGAGATTTAGTTGCAGTTTGTAGAAGATTACTTGTAATGGCATATGAAGATATTGGATTAGCAAACCCAGATGTAGGATCACATGTATTTGCTGCAACAGAATCTGCCAAAAGGCTTGGTTTACCAGAAGCGAGAATTCCATTAGCCAGTGCAGTTATCGAAATGTGCTTATCCGAAAAATCAAATTCAGCTTATTCTGCACTAGATGCTGCTATTAAAGCAATTAACGAAGGTAAAACTGGAGAAATTCCTTTCCATCTACGTGATAGTCACTACGGAGGTGCTGCTACTCTAGGCCATGTTGGTTACAAGTATCCTCATGATACACCAGTTGGAACATTTGGTGGATGGGTGGACCAGCAATACCTGCCTGAAAACCTAATAGGCACGGAGTATTACAAACCTGTAATTGCTGGTGATGAAAAAAAATATGCTGCAATCTATGAAAGATTGAAATCATTTAAAAAAGATTAGATAGAACTTACTATCTATATGTATACAATCATAAAAGTACGGTAAAGTGATTGTTCATAATGAAAAAATAAGCTCACATGGCATTTTTAACAGTTGAATGCACGTGAGCTTTTTGATTATGATTGGTTAACTTTTGTAAATGTACTACAGTAATTGTAAAACTCTAATAGTACCTCTTCTAATGAATTCGTGTTCTCTAATATAGAATGATTAAAAATTCCCTTTTCACTATTGGAAGGGTGTAATTCTTTAAAGCTTTCATTAATTTCATCTAACAACTCATGTTCTTGATTTGTATTAGCATTTTGCAAACATGCTGCCGCCACTACGTAACCTTTAATAAAGTTATCAACATTTTCATTAGTTGGTAGATCTGTTAAATGCTTTTCTGCTAATGTTCTAAAATATACTAATCTTCCCACTACATCTAAAAATAGTGTCCAGTATAAATTTGATTTCGGATTGCCATTTTCATCAACATACTTCACATAAAATTGGACCGTCTGTTGAAATAAATTATTCAACCCCTTATAGCCTTTTCCCCAATTTTTTGAAGTATCGATGTAGTCGAAAATAATCTCATCCACTTTCTCGTGGAGCTGTGCTACATTCAATAGACCATTGTTTATTTCAACTTGTGTGAACATAATGATCCCCCTTTTATCCAAGCTAACTATAATATATCAATAAATAGTCTTTCATTTTTCAGAAAATAAAAAATGACGCAAAAAGTGCCATATTATTGGCGGATTTATTCATTTTCAACAAAATTCCAAACTTTTATATTGACATTTAGTAGAAAAAATCATTTTATTCATATAATTCTATTAAGAAACCTATCATTCTATTTTTAAATAAGCGTGACAATTCTGTGAATCTATTGTATAAATTAAGAAAATAGTATATTTAATACTTCTTTTCTTGGGGGATACTGCATGAACATTAGTTCGATAAAACAAAAGGATTTAGTTGAGAAAAATTCCATCATCATGTTAGTTTATGGATTGGCAGCTGGACTAGGAGGATGTGCACAATTCATCATTGGACGACCAATTGGAATTGCACTTTCACTTTTCATACCATTACTTATTACATTTATCTTTTATTTAATTCAAAGAAAAATAGAGATCATGCAACGCATTTTTCCTTACTTTGTTGTGGTGACAATGATTTTCATGATTTATTTCACCATTTTTTCATTTAAAGTTACGTTAGCTACCATTGTTATGAGTTTCTTTGCCTTAATCATAGGTAGTATTCATAACCAGTTTTCAGTATTTATAGTTGCATATATTACTTCCGTTATAGAACTCATCTTTAACTTTACTTTAGATACTGGGGGCTTTGCAGTAGATCCTGCTAATGTATTTGTTGTTCATGCGCTCATGGCACTAGGAATTACTTTACAAGTCCGTCAAAACAAAAAGCTTCAACTAAATATAGAAACTATTATGGTTGAGGAAAATGCAAAAGCAAAACAAGAAGAACAGCTACATCAGAATTTAAATAGAGCTGTTCACAGTATTACTTCAAAATTGGAAACAATTACTGAAAGTATGAATAGTGCTTCTACAGCACAAAATGAAATGCTTTACTCGGTTCAAGAAGTAAGTGCTGGATCTCATAGGCAATCTGAGCACGTTGTTGAAATAGTGAAAAATACAGAGTTAACAACTGAAGAAATTACAAACATGATTAAGCAATTAGAAGACATATTGAATTACGCAGCAAGTGCTAGTAATAATGCGGTTATTGGTGCTAAAACAATGAATGAATTGAAAGGTGAAATTGATTCCTTTACACAGTTTTTCGAAGAACTAAATAAAACATTTACAATTCTTTCAAGTAAGATTCAAGAAACAAACCAATTTGCTCAAGATATTAAGAAAGTTACAGAACAAACAAATTTACTTGCTTTAAATGCTTCCATCGAAGCAGCACGTGCTGGCGAATACGGTAAGGGATTTGCAGTCGTAGCAGATGAAATTCGAAAACTTGCCGGCAACACAGATGAGATGTTATTGAAAATTAATGACAATTTAAAACAAGTAAATACCTATAACGTAGATGCCCAATCAAAGTTAAGAGTTGGTCTAGATCATATTACGACACAAACGAACACAGCGGAGCTATCAAATAAAACGTTCCAAGAATTGTTTGAATTAATGAATGATCTAAAGGACAAGTTACAACAGTTTACCCATGGGGCAAGATCAATTGAAAAAAATAGTATATCTATTCAACAAAGTACAACTGAATTTGCAGCCATTATAGAAGAAAGTTCTTCAACAATCGATCAATTAAGTGGCAGCTTTTCAAAGGTAAACGATGAACATATGAAAATTAAACAAAATATTGATGAAACTTATCAAGACGCTTTAAGTATTGCTAAATAAAAATAAGAGGTTGACCCTAATTAGTAGAAAAGATTTGTCTACTAAGAGTGTCAATCTCTTTTATTTAATCATTTACACGAGCAATTTTAATATCTTTTAAAATATCGTTAATTACCCAACTTGCAGCAATTAAACCAGCTACAGATGGACAAAAAGCATTTGATGATGGTGGCATTTTTGCCTTACGAATTGCAGCATTTGGATTTCCTACTTCCTCTACCACATCAGGACGAACAACGATTGGGGACTCATCAGAGAACACCACCATGACTCCTTTACGAATCCCTTCTTTTTTAAGCTTTGTACGGATTACCTTCGCCAATGGATCAGTATGTGTTTTTGAGATGTCTGCAATTTGGAATCGAGTTGGATCCATTTTATTTGCAGCGCCCATACTTGAGATAATTGGAATATTACGTTTTAAACATTCTTTCATCAAGTGAATTTTATACATCACAGTATCTGAGGCGTCGATTACATAGTCAATGTTTTGATTGAAGAAAGACTCGTAAGTTTCTTCCGTATAAAACATATGCATATCGATCACTTCACACTCTGGATTTATATCCGCAATACGTTCTTTCATTATTGCTGACTTAGACTTTCCTACTGTGGAAAGATATGCAACTAATTGGCGGTTAACGTTCGTTATATCGACATTATCTTTGTCCACTAAAATGATTCGCCCTACACCACTACGTGCACATGCTTCAGCAGCAAAAGAGCCAACGCCACCTACCCCTAGAATTGCAACAGTTGTATTTTTTAGCTTGTCCAATCCTTCTTTTCCAATTGCTAATTCATTACGTGAAAACTGATGTAACATGTAATAATCCTCTCAATCTATATTAGTCTAGTCGGAATTATATCATAATTTGTCTATAGTGGCGAGATTAGTTAGCCTAAATAGTCACAAAAAAATCTCCCCATTCAATTGGGGAGAAAAAAGCAAGGAGTTTAGGAATTGACGAATCCCTTCCTGTAGCATTCCTACAAACTTCGTTTTGAACCCGGTGCCTTCCGAAGTGGGTGCTTTCATCTACTAATTAAACTTCCCGTCCTAAAGCGGGCTTGTTTGCCGAGTAGAAATTTAAGCTCCCGACATGGTATTGTTCGGTCAATAATAATCGTTTGTATCCGCTATCAGCTAGGGATTCGTGTTGTTTTTATTCTAACACCAATAATCTGAATTTTCAAACGATTTTGCAAAAAATATCATGAATTTTTGTTTTTTGATACTATATTCACAAAAGTGTATCTCTTCCGTTACCTTTTACCTATAAAAAAAACAGGGAAAATAAAAACATTATTTTCCCTGTTCGTATTCCATTATTCACTAATTTTTAAATGTAACTCTTTTAATTGTGCAGAAGATACTTCACTAGGTGCATCTGTTAATAAACAACTTGCTGTAGCTGTTTTAGGGAATGCAATCGTATCACGTAGGTTCGTACGGCCAGCAAGCAACATAACGAAACGGTCAAGTCCGAATGCTAAACCACCATGTGGAGGAACTCCATACTCAAAGGCTTCAAGTAAGAAACCAAATTGCTCTTGAGCTTCTTCTGGGCTAAATCCAAGTAATTCGAACATTTTTTCTTGTAAATCACGTTCAAAAATACGTAATGATCCACCACCAAGTTCATATCCATTTAAGACGATATCATATGCTTCCGCGCGTACTGAAGCAGGATCTGTATCCATTTTCTCAATATCTTCTTTAAATGGACGAGTAAATGGATGGTGAGCAGCTGAATAGCGACCTGCTTCCTCATCATACTCAAGTAATGGCCAATCCGTAATCCAAAGGAAAGCATATTTAGATTCATCGATTAAACCTAACTCTTTTCCTAGTTTTAAACGTAATGCACCAAGCGTTGCAGCAACTACAGAGGATTTATCCGCTACAAATAATAATAAGTCACCTGGTTCAGCATTTGTTGCAGTTTTAATTGTATCAACGATTACTCCTTCGAAGAATTTCGCAATTGGTCCAGTAAAGCCTTCTTCCGTTACTTTAATCCATGCTAACCCTTTTGCTCCATAAATCGCTGCAAATTCTGTTAAGGCATCAATATCTTTACGTGTGTATTTATCATTTGCACCCTTTACATTAATTGCTTTTACTTCGCCACCGTTTTCTACAGCTTGAGCGAATACTTTAAATGAAGAATCCTTCACGATTTCTGATAGTTGAACTAATTCTAAACCAAATCGTACATCCGGTTTATCTGAACCGAAACGATCCATTGCTTCTGTGTAAGTCATTCGTTGTAATGGTAATTGTAATTCCATTCCCATTACTTCTTTCATGACTGTTTGAAGTAATCGTTCATTCATAGCGATAATTTCATCCATTGACATGAAAGATGTTTCAATATCAACTTGTGTAAATTCTGGTTGGCGGTCTGCACGTAAATCTTCGTCACGGAAACAACGAGCAATTTGGAAGTATTTTTCAAAACCAGACACCATTAACAATTGTTTAAATAATTGTGGTGATTGTGGCAACGCATAGAATTCGCCTTCATGAACACGAGATGGTACTAAATAGTCACGTGCTCCTTCTGGTGTAGATTTTGTTAAAATTGGTGTTTCAACTTCTAAAAATCCTTCATTTTGTAAGAAGTTACGAATAGAACGTGTAATATCTGAACGTAATTTAAATGTATTGTACATAACTGGTCGACGTAAATCTAAATAACGATATTTTAATCGAGTTTCCTCACCGATTTCTACTTTATCTTCAATAGAAAATGGAGGTGTTTTAGCTTCATTGATAATTGTAATATTGGATGCAACAATTTCAATTTTACCAGTTTTAAGATTTGGATTTATTTGACTTTCATCACGTAAAACCACTTCACCTTCGATTTCAACAACATATTCGTTACGAATTTTTTCAGCAATTGCTAATGCTTCTGGTGCTGTATCACCAAAAACAATTTGAACAATTCCTGTACGATCACGTACATCAACGAAGATTAGTCCACCTAAGTCGCGACGACGTTGTACCCATCCTTTAATAATTGCTTGTTCACCAACATGGTGTTCGCTAACTTCACCACAAGTGTGTGTTCTTTGTGCCATGATGTTACCTCCAATATGCTATAAATAATTTTATTTATGTGCTAATAAGTAATTCACTAACTCTACAAATTGTACTTTTTCTTGGTTTCCTGATTGCATTTCTTTAATGTTTACAGCTGCCTCTTCAAGCTCTGAGTCACCAATGACAATGACAAATTTTGCTCCAAGACGATCTGCAGATTTCATTTGTGCTTTCATTTTGCGATCAACATAATCCATATCTGCTGATATTCCCTTTGCACGGAATGAACTAAGTAACTCTACAGATTTCTTTTTCGCTTCATCACCAATTGCAACGACATAGATATCAAGTGAATCATTGACTTCAAGTTCAATTCCCTCTGCTTCTAAAGCTAAAAGAAGTCTTTCGATCGATAACGCAAAACCAATACCAGGAACATCTGGTCCACCGATTTCTTGGACTAACCCATTATAACGACCACCACCACAAAGAGTTGTGATTGCACCAAAACCACTTGCAGTACTCATAATTTCAAAAGCAGTATGATTATAATAGTCAAGTCCGCGAACTAAGTTCGGATCAACTACATATTGTATACCTAAAATATCTAAGTATTCTTTTACTTTTTCAAAATAAACAGAGGATTCATCTGTTAAGTAATCTGTTAATTTAGGAGCTGACTCCATTAGTGGATGTTCATGGTCCACCTTACAATCTAGAATACGTAATGGATTTTTTTCTAAACGATTTTGACAATCCGAACAAAATTCACCAATTGATGGCTCAAAGTGATTAATTAGAGCTGTACGGTGAGCATCTCGAGTTTCTTTATCCCCTAATGAGTTAATGTGTAATTGTAAATCCTTTAATCCAACTGATTGATAGGCATCCATAGCTAGTGAAATGACTTCTGCATCAATTGCAGGGTCAGCTGAACCAATTGCCTCAACACCAAATTGCACAAATTGACGATAACGACCTGCTTGTTGACGTTCATAACGGAACATTGGACCGATATAGGATAATTTTACTGGCTGATCAGGAGCACCAAACATTTTATGCTCAACATAAGCACGCACTGCTGATGCAGTTCCTTCAGGTCTCAGCGTTAAAGAGCGTCCCCCACGATCTTCGAATGTATACATTTCTTTTTGAACGATGTCTGTTGTATCACCAACACCTCGTTGAAATAATTCTGTTTGTTCAAACATCGGTGTACGTAATTCTTTATAGCGATATACACGAGCTAAATCACGTAAAGTTGATTCAACCTTTTGCCATTTTGGCGTTTGCTCAGGCAAAATATCTTGCGTTCCTCTAGGTACTTTAAAAGACATAGATAGGTTCTCCTTTCAATTACAAAATTTCTTTAATGAGTTGGTCATCATTTTCATGCAAAATAAAAAGCTTTCATCCATTGCAAAATTTGCAAGGGACGAAAGCTGTTAAGTTCCGCGGTTCCACCCTAGTTGATGTACGAATTCGCACACCCTCTTCATTTCGGATAACGGCCGATTCCGTTTCCTCCTACTAATTGAAAAATTTTCGAAGGAAAGCCTCTCAAGTGTTGTTCACTGTTACGTACTGTAGGAAAGATTTCAGCCTAAGTCTTTCCCTCTCTTGTCAGCATAGGTAAAAGCTACTTGCTTGGTCAATGGCGATAATACTTATCTTTACATTACAGTTTATAATACTTGTAGTGAATGAAAGTTGTCAACTATTTTTTATCTGTTGAACTCATTACTTAAAAATCGCTGGTATGGTCTCTTTAAGATTCCTTAATATCCAGCATTTCGGGAAAAAAGTATGGATTTTATCATTAATTACCATTTACAATAGTAGAAAACCTTTATTCGACTTAACCCTCTAATAGTCGTCTTACAATGAAAAAAGAGGTGTATCTTGTTTTGAAAAAATTACTAAGTATCATAGTAGTTACGATTGTATTATTTATTATTTTTGTGTTTACCCAAAAGACAAGTACATCAACTATGAGCTACGAAACTACTGAGAATAAAATTATATTAAATAAGTCTTTAAACTTGAGAGAAGGACCGGGTTTATCCTATCCAAGTTCAGCTTATGCTAAAGAGGGACAAGCATTTTCAAAGATTGAACAAAAAGGAGAATGGATTCACGTTGCTAATGGAGAGCAATCAGAAGGATGGATCCCTACATGGTACACCACTACCAATGAAAAGCAGCAGCAATCCTCAAAAATGAAGGTAGCAGTTTCAAATGTCGATGGATTAAATGTACGAGCTCAGCCAACAACTTCTTCTGCCGTATTAAAACAATTGACAATTGGAGAAGAAGTAAAAGTGATTAATGAAGAAAATGGTTGGGTAAAAATAGATGACTCATTAGGTACATTCGGGTGGGTTTCGAAAGATTATATTCAACTAAATGAAAAACCTATTGAAGAAAAGGACGAACCAAAGAGCCCAATATCCACTGATGATACGACATTTTCCATCCAAGTGCATTCAGTGAATGTAAGGACTGAACCGAATCCATCATCACCAATTGTTGAATCTGTAAATAAAGACGATTCATTTGAAATTATTGAAGAAGAGAACAATTGGGTAAAAATAAAACTATCAGAAGAAAAAGAGGGTTGGATTTCACGTTTTTATGGAGTCGTGGATACTTCAATAACTTCCAATCAAAACGTAGATTCAATTACTATTATTTATGGTGGGACGAATTTAAGAGAATCTGCCTCTACTTCATCACCAGTCGTAAAACGGGCGGATATTGGTGAGAGATTTGAGATACTATCTACTGAGGGAGAATGGTATAAAGTAGCTATTAATGCTGAGGAAACAGCTTATGTAGCTCAATGGGTAGTTTCAGCTAATTTGAATGAGGAAAGTACAGACATAGAAAATGAACCAAAAATAGAGCGTAAAAAAGGAACTTTAAATGGTATAACGATTGTTCTAGACCCGGGACATGGTGGAAATGACCAAGGGACTGCAGGTTATAGAGGATCCATTGAAAAGGATATTACGCTTATGACAGCCCAATTGTTGCAATCCAAATTACAAGATGCTGGAGCGACAGTTTATTTAACGCGAGAGTCTGATATGTACGTAGATTTAAGGAAACGAGTTTCTATTGCGCATAGTTACTCTGCGGATGCTTTTATAAGTATCCATTATGATGCAACCAATGACATGTCAGTTTCAGGATTTACAACCTACTACTATCATGATTATCAACAAGAATTAGCTCAATATGTGAATGAAGGTATTGCAGATAAGGTAAGTATAAGAGATAGAGGATCGCAAATTGGCGATTATTTAGTAATTCGTGAAAACTATCAAAATGGTATTTTAATAGAATTAGGATATTTAAGTAATCCTACGGAAGAAAGAGTTATTACGACTGATTTTTATAGAGAACAAGCAACCTTAGGAATTTACGAAGGAATAATCGATTATTTTGACGCACAATTAGAAGAATAAAATGTCTGTCCTTGAGCTGTTTTGCTGCTCAAGGACCTTTTTAAATTTTCCGAGCTTTTCTGTCCTCGAGACCGCTTCTCATGGGTCGTTCATTCTATCTTCTGTTCTCAAGACGGCTTCTCGTGAACCGTTTATTCTACTTTTTGTCCTCGAGACCTATTCTCGTGGACCACTCATCCTACTACTTTCTGTTCTCGAGACGTCTCCAAGTCCATTTCATCTTTTATTTCAACCTATTTCAACCTAGAACTCTATCATGGATACCTTCAATGAATCAGGTACCTGCTAGCTCACACCATACTACATTTTTGCTAATAACCGCTTTGCTATTGCATGAAAATCTTCTAGTCCAATTCCTGGTGCATAATTATCTGAAAGATCATCAAATGTAGGAACTAGACTTCCATCTTCTGGCACACCTTCTTTGATAATCAGTTTCTGACCTGTAATTGGATGATGGCCCTTCCATATTTTAATAATATCTGTGTAATCTCCGATATCGTTCCATGTATAGAGAATATGCCCATAACCTAGTTCTTCATATTTAATCATTTCATTCATAACACAATGATCAATTTTAGGAATCGGTACTATTTTTGAATAATCCACACCTGTGGCCATTTCCAATGCCTTCGCAAAAGCAACAATATGGGCTCTACCGCGCACTAATAAATACCCTAATACTTCTTTAGCAACTGGATGATCCGTTAACTCAGTAACTCTTAAAAGCTGTATGAGGGTACTACATTCCATGTGAAAATTATTTATTAGGTCTAATCCCAAGTTCCCACTTATTGAAACAGCTTCTCCAGTCCATGGAAGTCCATTTGAATCATAAGGAGTGGCAGTAAAAGCTGAATTGACGTATTTTATCGTATTCATCATATTTCTTCCATGCAATTGTGTAGATCTTTCTGGTATTTCATCTAAAGGCTCATCTTTATATAATAAATTAATTGCAGTTGCAACTAATTCAACATGTCCAAACTTTTCAGTCGAAATGGTCGCTACTAAATCATAGAAGGGTTTTAATTTTACTTTTTTACGAAAATTAAAGGATTGGTACATATAACTATTTAATGAAGTCATGATGCCAACTTTACCACCAAGAACCTCTTGTAACGCTACTGCAGCATTCTTATCTCCATATTCAATCTCAGGTAATTGAATTGGTAATCGATTAACTCTTTGAATCAAAAAAACACCCCCTAAATGTCACACTGTAACATATGACTCATAGGGGATGTGTATTCTATAAAATCTATTATTTTGAATAAACTTTTCTACTAAAAATCTTAAATTAAAGTTTTCAGAAAGTAAAATGCAAAGTCATAAAGACTTCATGTCTACCTTCTATTACTTTGATTCTACAATGACTGTAACTGGGCCATCATTGATTAAGGAGACGTCCATCATAGCGCCGAAAATACCAGTTTCTACTTTTAATCCAAACTCTCTTAGGGCATCATTAAAGGCTTTCCATAATGGAAGTGCAACTTCAGGTCTGGCCGCTTCTATAAAGCTTGGTCTTCTACCTTTTTTCGTCTCTCCATAAAGGGTGAATTGTGATACGGACAAAATATCTCCACCATGTTCAAAGATAGAGCGATTCATTTTTCCTTCCTCATCTTCCCACAATCTGATTTCCGCAACCTTTTTCGCTACGTATTTTACATCTTCAATTGTATCCGTGTGCGTTAAGCCCACTAATAACACGTATCCTTTATCAATAGCACCTGTGACTTCACCATTGACAGTCACAGATGCTTGTTTGCTACGTTGAATAACTACTCTCATACGACTTACCTCTACTATTGTTATTAATTGATTACACGTTGTACTGAATAGATATCAGGTAATTGTTTAATCTTTTCTACTACTTTGTGTAATGCTGATATATTCGAGATGGAAAGCGTTAAATGCAGTGTCGCAATTTTGTTATAATCCGCTTTTCCTGTTACTGCTAAAATATTGACTCTTGTGTCAGTAACAGCATGCATAACGTCATTTAAAATACCTGGACGGTCATAAGCATATACTTCGATATCAACAGGGTATTCTTTTCTTGAGTGAGTTTCACTATGCTCCCATTCCACTTCAATCAGTCTTTCATTGTCGCCTTCATTAACATTTGGACAATCTGCACGGTGTACCGAAACTCCTCGACCTTTGGTAATAAATCCAACAATATCGTCCCCAGGTACTGGTGTACAACAACGTGATAGACGAATTAATAAATTATCAATACCTTTTACCACTACTCCACTTTCTGTTCGTTTTTTCGGAGTGGGATTTTGCATTTCTTTCGTAAGTTTCTCGAGCGCTTCTTCTTTTTCCCGCTCTTTACGTTTCTTTTCAGCCAAACGATTGACAAGTTGTTGAGCAGAAATTCCACCTACACCAACAGCAGCATACAAATCTTCTTCGTTCGTAAAGTTTAATTTATCTAATACTCGCTTAACATTCTCGGCTGACAATACTTCTTTTGGATCAAAGTCTTGAGCTTTCATTTCTTTTTCTACAAGATCTTTTCCTTTCAGTACATTGTCCTCACGCAAATGCTTTTTG
Organism: Ureibacillus sp.; assembly: GCA_035556295.1. Classification (GTDB taxonomy): domain Bacteria; phylum Bacillota; class Bacilli; order Bacillales_A; family Planococcaceae; genus Ureibacillus. Next base: position 55,891 of record DATMFE010000516.1, on the reverse strand, counting down.
AAGAACTGCTTAATTTTATGTTTTGCCTGAGAACTTTGAGCAATTTTCAGCCAGTCTCGACTCGGGCCAAATGATTGCTTAGATGTAAGAATCTCAATGATATCTCCAGTTTTTAAAGGCGTATCAAGAGGTACCATTTTACCATTCACTTTTGCTCCGATTGTTCGATTCCCTACTTCCGAGTGTACACGATAAGCAAAATCGATTGGAACAGAGCCAGCTGGCAACTCAATTACTTCACCTTTAGGTGTGAAGACATATACCATATCAGAGAATAAATCAAATTTTAAAGATTCCATAAATTCTTCTGCGTTTGAAGATTCATTTTGGAATTCTAAAATCTCTCTAAACCAAGTTAGTTTTTGATCGACACTTTCTTTATTCGGCTGTATAGTTTTCCCTTCTTTATATGCCCAATGTGCAGCAATCCCGTACTCTGCTATTTCATGCATCTCTTTCGTACGAATTTGTACTTCTAATGGATCACCAAACGGGCCGATAACAGTTGTGTGTAGTGATTGATATAAATTTTGCTTTGGCATCGCGATATAATCTTTAAATCGACCAGGCATCGGTTTCCATAAAGTATGAACAATTCCTAGCACTGCATAACAATCTTTAATACTATCAACTAATATACGAACTGCTAATAAATCATATATTTCATTAAATTGCTTATTTTGAAGAACCATTTTGCGATAAATACTGTAAATATGTTTTGGACGGCCATAGATGTCTGCATTAATCTCAACTGTTTGAAGTTGATCACGAATTTCATTCATTACATCTTCTAAATACGCTTCACGTTCAACACGTTTTCTCTTCATCAGACTGACAATGCGGTAATATTGTTGTGGATTTAAATATCGTAAAGCTGTATCTTCTAGCTCCCATTTAACTTTTGAAATACCTAGACGATGTGCGAGAGGTGCAAAGATTTCTAATGTTTCATTTGAAATTCTACGTTGTTTTTCTGAGGATAAATGTTTTAGTGTACGCATATTATGTAAGCGGTCAGCTAGTTTGATCAAAATGACACGAATGTCTTGTGCCATTGCAACAAACATTTTTCGATGATTTTCTGCCTGCTGTTCTTTTTTAGAAAGATACTTTATCTTCCCGAGCTTTGTTACACCATCAACTAACATTGCGACTTCTTCATTAAATTCGCGTACTAAATCTTCTCTTGAAACAGGTGTATCTTCAACAACATCATGTAGAAAACCTGCTGCAACCGTTTCAGGGTCCATCTGTAGTTCAGCTAAAATACCAGCTACTTGGATGGGATGTATAATATAAGGTTCACCAGAACTTCTTAATTGCTCTTTATGTGCTTCTCTTGCAACTTCGTACGCCTTTTTTACGAAATCGACATGTTCATCATTCATATAAGCTTTGACTTTTAAAAATACGTCCTCGGGCGTCAAAATTTGCTCTTTCGCCATTAGTTGTCCACCTTGCTAATAATTTTTCATTATAGATATATAAAATTTATTGTATAAAAAATATGCATAGAATGTAAAGACAAGTAACTAATAACTTTCATAAAACATCAAAGTTTGAAAAATATACGAACTTTTTGTCAATTAACCGTTAACATTTTCCAAATATGGGTAAAAAAACACCTCTCTAGTTAACAACGAAAAGAGAGGTGTTCATCATTAATATGAAATTAATGTTTTGATTGGATAATTACCGATTTTTTCACGACCACTTAAATCAGTAAGTTCAATAATAAATGCACAGCCCGCTACAACTCCACCTAGTTTATTTACTAATTGAATTGTTGCATCAACTGTACCACCTGTAGCTAGTAAATCATCGACGATTAATACTTTTTGACCCGGTTTGATGGCATCTTTGTGCATCGTTAGCACATCCGTACCATATTCTAGACCGTATTCAACGCGTACTACGTCACGAGGTAATTTACCTTCTTTTCGAACAGGTGCAAAACCAACTTCAAGGGCATAAGCCACTGGACAACCAATGATAAAACCACGTGCCTCAGGTCCAACAATTAGTTCTGCTCCAACTTCTTTTGCAAATTTTACAATTTCGTCAGCTGCAAATTTAAAGGCTGGTCCATTATCCATTATAGTTGTTATATCTTTAAAACTGATCCCTTCTTTTGGCCAGTTCTCTACAGTTGTCACATATTGCCTTAAATCCATTTAATAAATCCTCCTAATTAGGAATAATATTATTCCGTAAGTTCGTATAGTTTTTACTTTAATCTCGTCAATTAAATGCGAGTGTCTTTTGTAGAATAAAGTCAAACCACTGTTTCAAATCCTGATAGTTCGCATATAAAAATGTTTTTTCCATTTCTAATTGCTGTACACGTAATTGATATGTAGGTGCGTCTTCAAGAGAACGTTTAGGCGCTCTTTCTACTACTGAAATTAGACCATTATCCATTGTAACAAATCCGAGCTCAAAAAACACGTTTGTCATAAATTTAATCACACCTTCTTTCAAACCACTATATTGAGCAATTTGTTGAATGGATGCATTTATATTAAAGGATGGCCTTTGTTTTAAAAAAGTATAGTACCAACCAAAATTTTCTCTTGTTGGCATTCCTATGAAATATTGAGAATTTTGCGTATAGAACACTGCATAAATTCTTTTAGGTTTTGTCTCTTGTATAAGTCGTTCGATTTCGGAAGTAGTACGAGGCAAGTCTAATAATACAATAAATGGCTCGTTCGAATCTAATGAATCTTGGTGTTGATCAAATAATATGATTTTCTCTGAGATTAAGGATTGATACAAATCAATTGTTTCTTTTTGGAATGCTATATGCAGAACATTTTGTTTTGGAACGTGTTGAATCCATCTGTTCGATTGTACTTTAGCGCGTAAATCAAATAATTGCCATTCATTTATTTCAATATCATTTATCATCAATTGCGGTTTTTTCTTACCTTGCCATTCATTAATTTGTAAGTCACCTACAAAAGATACTTTTACTCCGCTTGAAATCTCCTCATATATATAGCCTTTATCAAACCCGATCGCATCTAGAAAACAATCCTTCTCGCCTATTTCCATTTTAATATGATTTTCACTTGCACCAATTTTTCTCATGGAACGAACATTTACATCTTGAATTGTATAAATAGGCTTTGCAAAACCAGTCCCAAATGGCCCAAGTTGTTTTATCTCTTCAATTGCTTCAACAGTAATTTCAGACAAATCTAAAGGAATATCAACATTTAATTTTGGAGTTAGCAATTCTTCTGTTAAACATTGTTGAGCTTGAATATCTAGTCTTTGACGAAGCTCATCGACATATTCAAGAGGGAATGTCATACCTGCAGCCATTGGGTGACCCCCAAAATGAGGCAATATTTCGCGATTTTTCGCTAGTTCATTGAACATGTGGAACCCTTCAATACTTCGAGCAGACCCCTTTGCGACTCCTTTTTCATAATCTAATGCTAAGACAATCGTTGGTTTATAATAAAGCTCTACTAAACGTGAAGCCACAATCCCAATGACACCTGGATTCCATCCTTCTTTTGCAATAACAATAACTTGAGAATTGGCTATTTTTTTATCGTTTTCAATTAAATTAATAGCTTCTTCAGTAATCTTTTTAACAATTTCTTTGCGCTCTGCATTTTTCTTATTAAGAAGCGTTGCACCTTCAATGGCGGTAAAAGAATCTTCACTCATTAAAAATTCAACCCCAGGTGAGGCATTTCCAAGTCGTCCAATTGCATTTAGTCTAGGTCCAAAATAAAATCCAATACTATCTTCATCGATTTCATGTTGAGCAACGCCAGAAATTTCACAAATTGCTCGTATCCATTGATTTTTTGACTTTCTCATATTTTGAATTCCCTGTTGAACTAAGTAGCGATTTTCATCTACTAATGGAACTAGATCAGCCACTGTTCCTATTGAAACGAATTCATATAAATGCGTTGGAATTTTACCATATAATGCATGGGCAAGTTTAAAAGCAACCCCTACGCCGGCTAATTCCCCAAATGGATAATGACCTTCTGGTACTCTTGGATGGATAATTACATCAGCTGGTGGTAATTCTTCCCCTGATTCATGGTGATCTGTAACAATTACATCCATTCCTAATTCTTTTGCAATACGAATTGGTTGTATTCCACTAATCCCATTATCGACCGTAATAATTAACTTCACTCCATCTTCATGAAGTTGTCGAAATAATTCTTCATGTGGACCATATCCGTGAGTGAACCGGTTAGGAATCATAAAGTCTACATTTGCACCTAAGTCTAGTAAAGTGCGTAACATAACAGTTGTACTAGATATACCATCTGCGTCGTAATCTCCATAAACACAAATTTTTTCTCTTTCTTCAATTGCTTGTTTAATTCGATTAACTGCTTCTTTCATACCATGCATTAAATATGGATCATGTAAATTTCGATCATCCATTTTTAATATAGTTTCCGCATCAATAGCCCGTTCATACCCTCTTGAAATGAGTATCTTAGATGCAATAGAAGATATGCCTAGTTCTGTTTGTAATCTTTTAACTATTTGTTCATCAGGATTTTGTACAACCCACATATTTTTAGATTTAATCAACTTACTCACTTCCTTAACATTGTCCATTATACCTAAAAACTATAAAAATAAGTTGTTAAAAATATTTTTAAAAGATTTAAAGAAATAAAAAAACGGTAAATCCAAAATAGAATTTGACCCGTAGATTCACTCATTTAACTGTTTTTATACAAATATCTCATAAAAAATCCCAAAGGCTAGTTAGTCTTTGGGATTTAATATTTATTATACAACAGGTTCGTCCGTACCCCATTGTTTTTTCTCTTTCTTCACAACTTTTGTACCTTTTTTCTTCATTTCTCTTACTTTCAATGAATACCAAATTTGTGCTGCAATACAAATAGACGAATACATACCTGTAATTAATCCAATTAATAATGCAATAGAGAAGTTTTGAATAGCCGGTGCACCTAATATTAATAGTGCTACAACAACGATAATTACTGTTAAAACGGTATTAACCGAACGTGCCATCGTTTGTCTCAAAGATTTGTTAATAATTTCAGCCAAATCTTCTGGTGTATTGATTTCTCCTTTTTGGTCCACATTTTCTCGAATTCGGTCAAATGTAACGATTGTATCGTTAATAGAGTAACCAACAATTGTTAAGATGGCTGCAATGAATGTAATATCGACTTCAATCCTAAAGAAGCTGAATAAAGCAACAATAAAGAATACATCATGGAGTAATGAAACAATTGCTCCAACACCCATTCGCCATTCAAATCGAATAGCTACATAAATAATAATTCCGATCGCTGCAATAGCTAGAGCTTTAATAGCATTTTTCACTAACTCTTGTCCTACTGTAGGAGATACAGTACTAACACTTGGTTCATGTCCGTAGTCCTTCATCACTTTTGCTTTAAGATCTAATATTTCGTCTTGAGATAAATCATCTTTATAACGAATAACTGCTGTATCTTGTTGCTCTCCTGAAATAACAACATCTTCGGAAGGGAAACCAATTTTATCTATATAGTTTGTGATTTCTTCTTGTGAAACAGCTTTGTTTGATAATATTTCAACTCGAGTACCACTTGAGAAGTCAATCCCTAAGTTTAATCTAAATATACTGATAATGATTATTCCGACTACTAATATAATAAGCGAAAATGAATAGAACGATTTACGATGATGTACAAAATCAAATCGATCAAAATTAGTTGATAAATCAAGTGAAGTTAAACCTTCTGATTCATCATGAATTTTTGATTTTCGAACACCATAGAAAAATGGACGATCAAAATATCCGCTATTAATAAGTAAACCAGTTAAAATACGAGATAACCATACAGCTGTTACAAAGCTTAGCACAATCGATATCATTAACGTTGTCGCAAACCCTTTAACAGAACTTGTACCAAACCAGAATAAAACTGCTGCAGCAAGTAATGTCGTTAATTGAGCGTCTACGATTGCTGATAGAGATTGTTTAGATCCAAGATGGAAAGCTTCTTTTGAATGTTTTCCGACTCTTGTTTCTTCACGAATTCGTTCAGCGGTTAAAATATTCGCGTCAACGGCCATACCTATACCAAGTACAAGAGCCGCAATCCCAGGTAATGTTAATACTGCATTAATTGCATTGAACACCCATAGCACTAAGTAAGTAAACACTGTTAAAGTAATAATTGATATAAATCCAGGTAATCTATAATAGAACAACATAAATAAAAAGATTACAATAACACCAATTATACTTGCATAAACTGTGCTTTTTAACGCTTGTTCACCAAATTGTGCACCAACTGATGTTGAGTAAATTTCAGTTAATTTAACAGGTAACGCACCTGCATTTAATACACTTGAAATAGATTTCGTTTCTTGAACTGAGAAATTTCCTTCAATCATAACATCCGTTGTATTTAACACTTGGTTAACTGAAGCTGCTGAAACGAACTTTCTTTGATCTTCAGGTTTTAAAACTTCTTGAGCGTAAGTATCTACACCTTCTTCAAAGTCTAACCAAACAACTAACAGGTTTTGACCAGCTGGCATTTGTGATACTTTTTTTGTAACTTCAGCAAATTTAGAAGCATCTTTTAACTTTAATGTAACGATTGGTTGATTTTGTTGACTAAAAGAAGCAGCAGCTCCACCTTCAACTAAATCCGTACCATCTAATAGTAAATTATCATTTACATCACGAAATGTTAAATTTGCTGTACTTGATAATAACTCACGTGCGGAAGATTGATCATCAAGACCTGCAAGTTGCACACGAATCCGGTTCTCACCTTCAACTTGAATACTAGGTTCACTAACACCAAATTGATTAATACGATTGTTTAATGCTGTCGTTGTATCCGCTACAACGTCTGGTGTTATTTTTTGATCCTCTTTTAGTGGTTGAACTTCATATAAAACTTCAAAACCACCTTGTAAATCTAAGCCGAGTTTTACATCTTTCAATATACCATTAACTGTTCCACCCATTGCTGCAAGTAACACGACAACAACTAGTAAAAAAGCTAAAATACGGCTTTTTAATTTCATGCATAATCCTCCTTGGGTGTATGTATATAACTAGGTCAATAAGAAAGCACAACCCACCCTGTTCACGAGTTGAAATCTTTCTTATACAGATTTGTGAAAGAATTATACTTTCTTGATCCGACAAGAAAATTCATTTCGGATATAACAATATGAAATTTCGTTCTACTAACGTATTAACATAGTTCATAACATAACAAAACTAAAAACATTATATTTAATTGCAACAAGCCTATTATGTAACAGGAATTAAATACTGTCAAATCAACACAAATAAGCATATTACTAATAAATTGTCTATCCCTTTTTTGGTTCCTTTCTAAATAATTCTGCCAATTCTTCTTTATTTAATTCCTCAAACCAATCATTTCTTTGGAATGATTTAATTTGAGTAAAACTTACGATTTCTGATGCTGAAATAGAAAAAATAGTTTCCACTACTTCATGTAATTTTAAATCTTCAATAATTTTTTTTCGCCATTTTTTATTTACACAATAATTCCACACATCTTCTTGCGTAATGTGTTCATAACCAAAATGCTGAAATTCTTCTAATTTGCTTTGTATAGCTGGTAAAACCTTCTTAAATAAATCAGGATGTGTCATCATCATTTGTTCACCCCAAGCATTTGATTTGTTTTAACTTGTGTAGTACGAGCATACAAATATTGTAACGGAAATTTCTTGAAATGAGAAGGGATTGAATAAATGGGATCGTTTGTTAGAGGGACGGTTTTTTTAACGATTGTTATTTTCTTATCTAAGTTGTTCGGCTTTGTATATAGAATGCAATTTATGCGGGTTGCAGGAGAAGAAGCAGTAGGGGTATATATGACTGCATACCCTGCTTATATCTTCTTTATTTCACTTGTACAAATTGGACTACCTATTGCAGTGGCGAAAATTATCGCTGAATTTTATGCAAAAAAACGAATCGGACAACTTAAGTCGGTGATGTCAACCGCAATTAAATGGTCTGTTGCATCGATGATTATCTTTATACCAATTCTCTACTTCTTTATTCCATATTTAGCTGGTACTCTATTACATAATGAAGCAACAAAGGTAACATTATATATTGCATTAGGTGCAGTACCAATTGTTGTTATTTCAGGTTTAATCCGCGGCTATTTACAGGGAATTACAAAGATTTCACCTACTGCTTGGTCTCAAATGATCGAACAGTTAGTCCGTATTGCTCTTATTTCAATGATTTTACCAAGTTTTATTGTACCCGGTAATCCTGAAATGACTGCTGCCTATGCAATGGCTATTACTGCAGTAGGAGAAATTGTTTCATTACTTTACTTATATATTAGTTATTTAGTTTCAAAGTCAAAATTAAAATCATCTGAAAAAGCAAAGCCATATCCTGCTATGCCTTTACTTAGAATAGCAGTACCTTCTGCGGGTAGTAGATTATTTGGTACATTCACATGGTTTTTAGAACCAATTATCTTCTTAAAGGCTTTAACTATAGCAGGACTGACAGCTGCGGGTGCAACCACATTATACGGTGTAATATCCGGGGTTCATATTCCATTGTTACTGTTTCCTTCATTTATACCAAACGCACTTGCAATTGTATTAATACCAGCGGTAAGTAACGCTATCGCTAGAAATAATTATTCCTTATTAAATGATCGAATTGAGATTTCTTTAAGAATGTCATCATTAATTGGTTGTTATGCCGCTGCATATTTCTTCATCCATGGTGACCAACTTGCGTTAATGCTTTTTGGACTTGAAGACACAAAAGGATACATGCGCATATTATCACCAATCTTTTATTTTTACTATATTCAAAGCCCACTTCAATCCATTTTACAAGCAATCGATGAAGCACGGGCTGCTATGATGAATTCAATCTATGGTGGTTTAGGGAAATTGTTTATCATGTTTGTACTTGCATCACAAGCTTCAATTGCTGAATATGGTGCAATCATTGCCATTGGATTTGGCGTATTAATGACTTCATTTTTACATATTGCCACAATCCGTCAGAATAAAATGATTGCTGGAGGATTCCGATTCTTTGTTATTCCTTATGTGGTATTTATCGTTACATGTGTAATTCAGAGCTATTTGTTACCACTATTAAATTTTGATTTTTGGACAAACAGTGCCATCACCTTAAGTATTGTAACGGTACTATTAATTCTGTTAAATCAATTCAGATTAAGTGATTTCAAATATTTACGCTCTATTGTTTCCCGTCAATAGACGTACCTTTTAATTGGACATATAAATCATAGTCTTCAAAGCAACAATAAAAAATATCATTTGTATTTGTATAGCCCTTTATTTTTAATGTTTCTTTTAGCCAATTTTCATCTTTATCAATCATTTTAAGATGTCTCTCTATGATATCACCATCAACAATTAAAGGTAATACTAATGGATCGTCATCTTTTAAAAAGACAGATAATTTTCCTGAAGGTTCCAAATATGCGTAGGAAATACATTTAATAGATGGTACCCTTGCTTCTCGTAACTGTTGGAATAAGTCATCTAGGTTATATCTTTGTTTTCTCATTTCCTCTTCGTTAATGACACCATTTTTTACAACTAGTGAAGGGTCACCATCTATTAAATCTCGTACTTTTTTACTTTTTAAACTTAGTAACGAGTTTAAATACTGAATAACAAATAACAGTAGAATTGGAAAAATGGTTGGGAATAATGCTTTGTCCATGTCTTCTAATGCAAAAGCAACACACTCTGCAATTAGAACGAAGACGACTAAATCCATTATACTTAACTCGCCAACTTCTCGTTTACCCATTAACCGGAACACAACTAAAATTATGATATATAAAAGTACCGTTCTAAAGATTATTTCCAAATAGATTTCCATTGCAAACTCCTTTCTTTCCTAAGTGTTTGCAGTAGACAGTTGAACTATTCAAATTTTTATAGACATGAAAAAAGCTTACGAACTTTAGGACTTGTCCTAATTCGTAAGCTTTCTCAATTATTCAGTGATTACGCGACCAATAGCTTGTCGTTCAAATTTTAGACGTGTGTTTCCATCAACTAGAATATACACAGCTGCATCTTCAATTGCATCGATTTCACCATGAAGTCCGCCAATTGTAACAACACGATCTCCGCGTTTTAAACCAGATTGCATTTGCACAGTTGCTTTTTGTCTTTTTTGCGCTGGACGAATTAAAATAAACCACATAGCCACAAATAAAATAACGATTGGTAATAAATTAAGTAGAGAATCCATACTAAATGCCCCCCTTTCTAAATCTCACTTTTTAAGTATAGTATAAAATAGACAAAAAAAGCGATTTGAAACTATTATTTTTCCAAAAATAATTACAATTACAATAAATCCTTAATATTTCCAGTTAGTATGAAACTAAAAGTTTTTCGCATCAGGTTTATTGAATCCGTATTTTTCAAAGAATTCATCTCTGAAATCACCTAAACGATCTTCACGAATCGCTTGTCTAACTTGCTCCATTAATTTCAATAAGAAATGCAAATTATGATAAGTAGTTAGGCGGATTCCGAACGTTTCACCAGTTTTTATTAAATGGCGAATATATGCACGTGAGTAATTTTTACAAGTGTAACAATCACAATTTGGATCTAGTGGACCAAAGTCTTTTGCATATTGAGCATTTTTTACAACAAGTCTACCTTCTGATGTCATCAATGTTCCGTTACGAGCAATACGTGTAGGTAGTACACAGTCAAACATATCCACTCCGCGAATCGCACCATCAATTAAAGAATCGGGTGATCCAACACCCATTAAATATCTAGGTTTATCAAAAGGTAGCATTGGGGTTGTAAATTCTAATACCTTGTTCATTACATCTTTAGGTTCACCTACAGAAAGTCCACCAATTGCATAACCTGGAAAATCAAGTTCAACTAAAGCTTCTGCAGAACGTTTTCTTAGGTCTTCGTATTCCCCACCTTGTACAATTCCAAATAAACCTTGTTCTTCAGGACGACTATGCGCCTCTTTACAACGTTTTGCCCAACGAGTCGTACGATCAACAGATGCTAGCATATAATCATAAGTTGCAGGGTATGGAGGACACTCGTCAAATGCCATAATAATATCGGCACCTAAATCATTTTGAACTTGAATTGACTTTTCAGGACTTAAAAATAACTTGTCCCCATTTAAATGATTTCGGAAATGAACTCCCTCTTCTTCAATTTTACGAAAATCACTTAACGAGAATACTTGGAATCCACCTGAATCTGTTAAAATTGCTCGATCCCAGTTCATAAATTTATGCAATCCGCCTGCTTCTTTCACAATTTCGTTACCTGGTCGAAGCCATAAGTGATACGTATTGGATAAAATGATTCCAGCACCCATTTCCTTTACTTCTTCTGGTGCCATCGTTTTTACAGTTGCTTGAGTACCAACTGGCATGAATGCTGGTGTCTCGAATGATCCATGAGGTGTATGAACAATCCCAAGTCTCGCTCCTGTTTGTTTACATGTTTTAATATGTTCATATCTTATTGCTGGTTGTGTCATAAAAATATATCCCTTTCTCCTGTGAAGTAAAAACAGTACTTCAGGCCAACATGATGTTGGTCACAAAGGCGTTGCCACAGAGGCCAACACGAGGGCCGACAGGATGTCGGTCATGCAGTCAATGCCACAGGATGTGGCGCTTTTGACTGCGGTTGGTCATATCGACGATGCCACAGGACGTGGCGTTTTCGGCGATAAGTGGCGCTCTTAGCCTTTGTTCCTTAACATTTAGGTTTCCCAATATTATGCAAATTTAGTATAGCTAATCTCTTACAGGGCGAATAAACATTGCATCGCCAAAGCTAAAGAAGCGATACTTTTCTTCTACTGCTTTATTGTAAGCATTTAAAATAATTTCTCTAGATGTTAATGCACTAACTAACATGACAAGAGTTGATTTAGGCAAATGGAAGTTTGTAATGAGCCCATCAATCGCTTTATATTCAAAGCCTGGATAAATAAAGATACTTGTCCAACCTTGCTCAGCACGAATTCCACCATTATATTTTTGCGCAATTGTTTCAAGTGTTCGAGTAGATGTTGTTCCGACTGCAATCACTTTTCCGCCATTAGCTTTTGTTTGGTTAATAGTATTCGCAGCTTCTTCTGTTACACTATAGAACTCAGAATGCATATCGTGATTTTCAATGGAGTCAACACTTACAGGACGGAATGTTCCAAGTCCCACGTGAAGGGTTATGAAAACAATTTCGACGCCTTTTTCTTTAATTTTATCTAATATTTCATTGGTAAAGTGTAGACCTGCGGTAGGCGCTGCAGCAGAACCAATTTCCTTAGAGTAAACTGTTTGATAGCGTTCCTTATCATCTAATTTTTCATGAATATATGGTGGTAAAGGCATTTCTCCGAGTTGGTCTAGTATTTCGTAAAAAATACCATCATAACTAAATTTAAATAGTCGGCCACCATGTTCTAATTCACCAATACATGTTGCTTTTAATAGACCATCGCCAAATATTAATTCAGTCCCAACCTTCACTCGTTTAGCTGGTTTTACCAATGTTTCCCATTCATCATTAGAACCTTGTTTTAATAGTAATAATTCTATATGGGCACCTGTCTCTTCTTTAACACCAAAGAGTCTTGCCGGCATGACACGGGTATCATTTAGAACGAGACAATCTCCTTTTTGCAGTTCATCAACAATTTGAGGGAAATGACTATGTTCTACATTTCCGGTTTTCCGGTCGACAATCATTAACCGACTTGCAGTACGGTCTTCTAATGGTGTTTGAGCTATCAGTTCTTCAGGTAATTCAAAATCAAAATCTTCTACTTTCATCGTTGAAACTTCCTTTTTTATGATTGTTGTGGGTAACCAAAGTGTTCATATGCCAAATTACTTGCAATACGACCACGAGGTGTACGTTGAATAAATCCAATTTGCATTAGATAGGGTTCGTATACATCCTCAATTGTTACCCTTTCTTCTCCAATTGATGCAGCTAGCGTATCAAGTCCAACTGGTCCACCCTTAAATCCTTCAATCATACTCTTCATCAATTTATGATCAATATGATCAAGTCCTAATGGATCCACTTGGAGTAATTGTAAGGCTTGATTTGCGATTGATAAAGAGATTACTCCATCGCCTATTACTTGAGCATAATCTCGAACTCTTTTTAATAAACGATTGGCTATCCGCGGTGTACCACGTGAACGTCTTGCAATTTCTTTTGCCGCAAGCTTATCAATATCAACCTCAAATAGTTTAGCACTTCGTAGCACAATTTCAACAAGAGCGTTTTCATCGTAATAATCTAAACGCAGCATTACGCCAAAACGGTCTCTAAAAGGTGCAGATAATGCTCCAGCTCTAGTGGTAGCCCCAACTAAAGTAAATGGTGGCAAGTCTAATCGAACAGTACGTGCTTCATGACCTTTCCCAATTACAATATCTAGTGAATAATCCTCCATTGCTGGATATAATACTTCTTCTATTGATCTTGACAGTCGATGAATTTCATCAATAAATAACACATCGCCAGGCTCAAGTGAACTAACAATTGCTGCTAAGTCTCCTGGCCTTTCAATAGCAGGTCCACTAGTCATTCGAATATTAACATTCATCTCATTTGCAATAATTGATGCAAGTGTTGTTTTTCCAAGGCCAGGTGGTCCATATAATAATACGTGATCCAAACTCTCTTCCCGGATTTTTGCAGCTTCTATAAATATATTTAAACTTTCCTTAACCTTGTCTTGTCCAATGTACTGAGATAGTCTTTGAGGTCGAAGGGACAGTTCGAATTGATCATCATAATCATTGGCTTTACTTGAAATAATACGGTCAGACATCGTATCTCCCCCCTACTTCATTGTTAACAACAATTGCAAAGCTTGCTTCATATAGCTTTCAGTAGTAGTTAAAGAGTCATTCTCTTCAAGTTGTGGTTTAATTTTTGAAAGTTCCTTTTCTGAATAACCAAGGGCGCTTAAAGCTAATATTGCTTCATCTAATTGATGCTGATTTGGATTCACCCCAAATAACGGTAGCTCATCCTCTTTGCTTGGTACGATAATACTCGAGTCATTTAATAGACTTCCAAGTTTTCCTTTTAAATCAAGAATCATTTGGCGTGCCGTTTTCTTTCCTACTCCTGGGAATTTAATTAAAAAAGATTCATCTTCACTTTCAATTGCGGAAATTACTTGTGATGGATTTCCACTTGCTAATATTGCAAGTGCTCCTTTAGGTCCAATTCCAGATACCTGAATCAGTTTTCTAAATAATTCACGTTGATCAATGGTTTTAAATCCAAATAATTGGTGTGCATCTTCACGAACATGCATATGTATAAAAACTTGTTGTATGGTGTCATTAATTTGAAAAGCGAAAGGGTTTGGCGTATGTAAACACCAGCCAATTTGATTTTGTTCTAAAACGATATATTCAGGTGTTACTCTTTTTACTTGTCCAATTATATAATCATACATTGCTATCCCTCACATTCACATCTATCCATTATAGCATATCGAAAATAGAATAATAACCGCGACATTAATACAAAAATATAAGACCGTCAACAAATAGACGGTCTTTCTAAATGAATGAAATACTATTTAGATTTTACCATACCTTACTGCCGTTCAATCAAAACTCCAAATCCTACTTTCAAATAATTTTTTCGGTTTTTGCAATTATTTCAGGCCAATGTCTTAATGCCCTTTCTGTAAATGGCATTATATAGTCTAAGAAGGATTCCTTTTCAATGTCACCAAGTTGCAATATATATAACCATTCCCTCAATAACTCGTTTGGATATTGAAGATAGTGTAATTTTTGGAGAGTCATTTCTTTCAAATATTGATTTTCGTTTAATAGTGCGAAAATATCATAATTAACTGTCGGAAGTGCTCTGTGTAACCATAGTATTAATTCATCAGCTGGATCTCCAACAACTGATAAATCAAAATCAATCAGTTTCATTCCTTCTCTAGTAATTAAAAAATTATGGTGAACTACATCACCGTGCAACAAGGTGAGTGTAGGGGATGTTTTCTCAGGCTTTTTTCGTATTTTTCGTAATGTTCTTTCTGCATACAAAGTAATATCATAATATGCATTATGCAAATAGGGAACGAGATCATTTTCGTGAGATAAAAACCTTTCAAGCCGTGTAGACCACTTATTTAATAGATTATGTCTTGGAATGATTGTTTTATTTTCCCAATTAACATATTGGTTTGTTTCATGTAAAGATCTGAGAATATTTAAGGATTGAATTCGGTGTCTTCTGTCAGAGAAGTCAGCACTATAGCTTCTATGTTGCCAGGTTTGAATGAGTAAGTTAGGTTCATTTGTTTTCTTTAAAGGAATCACATATGGAAACTCTATTGCCTCTAATTTTTTATGAATATACTTTACTTTTTCAGCAACCAGTTCGTTTTCATATCTTTTTATAAATAGTGTTTCATTTGGTGTTTCTTGTTTCCATATATTGTTCTTTATTTGCATTTTAATAATTCCAAGGTTTGTAGTTTGAAGAGTGGTGATTTGAATATGGGTACTGTGAATGTTGGTTCATCATATGTGGATATTGCATCATGTGGTAAGGCATTGGTTGCTGCATATAGTAATCTGGCATATTGAAGTGTTCATTCATATATGGTTGCATATTGTAATGTCCTGGCATTACATGATTCATATTATAGTAATCTGGCATTGTTTGATATGGCATTTGGTGAGCTGAAGGATAATTCATGTCATGATGTCCATAAGCAAAATCTGATGGACCGTAGTCATTATTACTCATTTGATGATAAGCTTTAGAATCATCCATTTGATGATCATCGTACATATCTTTTTGTTCCTGACTAACACCCATTACACCAGGATTTGATGATGAATCAATTACCCATTCCGGTAAAGTGGAATTTTTCATATCTTCATCCATTACAGGAGCTATATCATAATTTGGCACAAAATAAGACGGTTGCATAAAATTAGAATCATATGGCATCATCATATGATTGTAAGGTGCGGAATCATTACAGCCACAAGGCATTCCCATATTTTGAGTTGGCATTTGCATTGGCATTGATTCATACATACCCATATTTTGAGTTGGCATTGGCATTTGTTCATGCATTACCATTGGTTGTTGCATAAACATAGGGTGCTGCATTGGCATGCTCATTGGTTGTTGCATACCTCCACAACCACATGGGGATCCATGATGATGCTTTTTCTTGCATGAACATGGCTTTTTCATAGGCATTGGTTCTGGACAAGGACAATATGGAACATAAACATAGTAAGGCTGTGGAACAGGAACATACTCCGTTTTAACTACTTCTTTTTCTTCTACTCTTACCTCTGGTTTTGGAATTTCAATCATAATTGGTTGTGGCATAGGCATTGGCACAGGCACAGGTTGCGGCTGTGGTTGAGTCATAATGACTTTCTCTGATTGTGGCATTGGTTGCGGTTGTGTAAAGTGCAATTGTGGTGCAAAATGAAATTCAGGCATAAACTCTGGTTGAATCTGAGGCATTGGTACTGGCTGTGGTGCTGGTGCAGGCGTTGGTAGTATATATTCAGGTAGTGGTTCTGTCATTTTTTCTTTCGATGGTTTCACTTCTTGAACTGGTTTCACTTCAGGCATAGGTGCTGGTGTTGGAGCTGGCATCGGCATTGTTAACTGTTCTTTCGACGGCCTTACATTTTGTACAGGTTGAATTGGTCTTTCTGAGACTGGCCCAATTGGTTCAGTTAGAGTCTCTTTATAACTAGTTGTTCTAGTTGTTGCAACTTTACCAGAACTATTTGAAGCTTTGTCAGGTAAAATAATCTCCATACCAGGAACAACATAATCAGGATTAGCTAAATGCCCATTTAGACTTTTTAATTCATCAAAACTAACACCATACTGTTTAGCGATTTTCCAAAGTGTATCGCCTTTTTGAACAACGTGAGTTCGCACAATACATCCTCCTTTTCTCGTTTTATAATATGTTACTCAAATGAAAAGGACACAAAAAATATAAGGATGATTTCATTCCTCGTGATAAACTATGTATGAAGTAGTATAACTTATACATTTGAACAACAAAATTCGACCTCATTTTTACAGAAACTAATTATAAGTTTCCTGTTCAAAAAATGTTAAAGGAGGAGGATAATTATGAAAAAATTGTTAGGTGATCAAAGAAGAACTGAACTTCTCACAATTTTAAAGAACGCAAATGGTCCTGTTACCGGAACCGATTTGGCCAAGCATGCAAATGTTTCACGTCAAGTAGTTGTTAATGATATGAATTTATTAAAAGCAAGAAATGTACCCATCATTGCAACTAGTCAAGGTTACGTTTATTTAAACAACGATTATTCCAATCAAATGTTTGAGAGAAAAATTGTTTGTGTACATACGGCAGAACAAGCAGAAGATGAGATGCTAACAATAGTTGATTGTGGAGTGACACTTAAAAGTGTAATTGTAGATCACCCAGTCTATGGTGAAATCACCGCGTCAATGATGATATCTAACCGTTTAGAGGTCCAAGGGTTTATTGAGCGGGTGAAAGATACAGGTGCGAACTATCTATCAGTATTAACAAACGGTACCCATCTACATGTCATTAGTGCCCCAACTATACAGCAATTAGATCGAGCTGAACAACTACTCCGTGAAAAAGGCTATTTAATGGAATCATAAAAAAGAAGATACAAATTGTCCAATTGGCGATTTGTATCTTCTTTTAGTTACATATAATAAGTACATAATATCATTACTATGCTTCTGGAACATTGTATGTATAGTATGTTCCAAGCGACTTTACTGTTACGCCTATTGATTTTAACTCTTCAAAAGCACCCTTCATCATAACATCATTCTCATCTGCTAATACATCTGCTATAAAGAAATAATGACCTAACCCTGTTTTTAAAGGTCTTGATTCAATTTTACTCAGATTAAGCTTTCTCCAAGAAAAAACAGATAGAACTTGATGTAAAGTACCGGATTCATCTGAAGGTAGAGTTAACATTAACGTTGTTTTAGGTTCTCCATCAGACTGTTCAATCGGTAGACGTGAATTGTGTTTTGACAAAACGAAAAATCGAGTATGATTAAAATGGAAATCGTGTATATTTTTTTCTACAATTTCTAAATCGTACTTTTCTGCAGAGGAAGCATTTCCTATTGCCGCAATACAACGATCTGGATTTTCAGCTACAAATTTTGCTGCTGCAGCTGTCGATGAACTTTGACGTAAAGGAATTCCGCTAAATCGGTAAAACAAATATTTATGACATTGTGCTAATGCGTGTGGATGGGAATAGATTTCCTCAATTTGATGCCAGTTGTTTACTTGTGATTTGTTTACCATAAGATGTTGCTGGATCTTTTCTAAGATTTCACCTACTACAAATAGATTTACTTCATGAAATAAGTAATCAATTGTTAATGGTACAATCCCTTCTAATGCATTTTCTAAAGGAACAACTGCATATTGCACATGACCTTCGACAACTGCATCAATACATTCAGGAATCGTTGTCATAGGTACTAGCTGTTCATTTGGAAATAATCCTTTTGTTGCAATATATGTAAATGAAGCCTCTGGACCTAAGTATGCAATTTTTTGTTGCAAATGTTCTACGCTCACCTATATTCCCCCAAATCCTACTATTTTCAAGTAAGAGAATAATGTTCGTTTCTCTTCTAAACTTATAAAGCTCCCGAACTAATTACTTCAGCTGATTCTACGAATTCTAATCTCTTTATCTTTTCAATTAATTCGTTTAAATCTATGTCCATACTTGTAACGTCTAAGGAAAGAGTGACGTTTGCACGACCTTGAATTGGGATCGTTTGATGTATGGTCAAAACATTGCAATGGGCATTTGTAAAAATTCCTAGTAAGTTAGCTAATGTTCCCTTTTGATCTTGTAAACGAATAATGATGGTTAAGATACGTTCTTTTACAATAGAATGGAACGGAAAAACCGCATCTCGGTATTTATAAAAAGCACTTCTTGATAAGTCCACTTTTTTCACTGCATCCCAGATTGAAGAGACTGAACCACTTTCTAGAAGCTGTTTTGCTTCTAAAGTCTTTTGCATTGCATCGGTCAACACATCTTCTCTAACTAAATAATAACGCTGATTTGCAATGTTTTTCATACTTTTCCCCCTAGCACCCTTTGCTAAAAACAATTGGAGGTCAAATGATTATTTATTTGACCCCATATTTACTATTCGTAGAAGTTCAATTTGTTAGTCTACAAACTCAAATTCAAATTCTAATAAACGTACTATATCCCCATCACTTGCGCCTTTTTCTCGTAACGCGTCGTCTACTCCCATAGCACGTAATTGTCTTGCAAATCTACGTACACCATCTTCACGACTGAAGTCCGTCATTTTAAACAAGCGCTCAATTGAATAGCCTGAAATTACGAATGCGCCATCATCGTCACGAGTAATTTCAAAGTCTTCACCTTTTTTCTCATGCTTATAAAGAACAGTTGCATCGCTTTCTTCTTCTTCAATTTCATGTAAAGAGAATTCTGGTGTTACTTCTAATAAATCTGCAATTTCATATAATACAGGCTTTAAACCTTGGCGAGATATTGCTGAAATTGGAAATACCTTTACAGAATCTCCAACTTTCTTTAAGAATTCCTGTAAGTTTTCTTCAGCTTCTGGTATATCCATTTTGTTTGCCACAACAATTTGAGGACGCTCCGTTAATCGAAGATTGTATTGTTTTAATTCTTCGTTGATTGTGATGTAATCCTCATAAGGATCTCGTCCTTCTATTCCACTCATATCAACCACATGAACAATAACACGAGTACGCTCAATATGGCGAAGGAATTGCATACCTAATCCAATCCCTTGATGAGCTCCTTCAATTAACCCTGGTAAATCAGCCATTGCAAAGCTTCGGCCATCATCTGTTTCTACCATACCTAAATTTGGTACTATTGTTGTAAAATGATATGCACCTATTTTCGGTTTTGCAGCGGATACAACAGAAAGAATTGTCGATTTACCAACACTAGGGAATCCTACTAGACCAACATCAGCTAGTACTTTTAACTCTAATATAACATTTAATTCTTGGCCTGGCTCGCCTTTTTCTGCAAGCTCAGGTGCTGGATTTGATGGAGTTGAAAATCTAGTATTTCCTCTTCCTCCGCGTCCACCACGTGCAATGACAGCCTTTTGTCCATGTTCAACTAAATCTGCAATTACAGCTCCGGTTTCTTCGTTCATTACTACAGTACCTGGTGGGACTTTAATAATTGTATCTTCTGCATTTCTACCATGCATCCCTTTACTCATCCCATGTTCACCACGTTCTGCTTTAAAGTGACGTTTGTATCTGAAATCCATTAACGTGCGCAAGCCCTCTTCTACTTCGAAAACAATGTCTCCACCATTTCCACCGTCACCACCTGCTGGACCTCCATTTGGAACATACTTTTCACGGCGAAAGGCAACCATTCCGTCCCCACCATCGCCACCTTTAACATAAACTTTTACGTGATCTACGAACAAAAATACCACTCCTATTCCGAAGTTAACTCATACTTCCATGATTGTTGAGTCATTTCAATAGTTTTAACTTTTAAATTTGTTTTTTCAATTTGATTTACAACATTGGTTTCCCATTTTCCCTCAAGATGGAAATGTAATAATAATTCCTTTTGTATAGCTTTTATTTCAATCAATAAATGATGTTCACTATAAGGATCTAGTCCATTATAAACACTGTTAATGGTTTGTTCTAAGTATTCTACAATTTCATCATCATTTTGCGGATAAATTACATCTTCAATATAACTATTTATGGTTAATTGAATACTGGGATATCGCCATCGAAATAAATAAAGCCATTCTATCGTTTTTGGAAGGGATAACTTATTTAATATTGATAACGATTTATAGTCTTTAGAAATTTCTTTAATACAATTCTTTGCCTCATCAATTTGTCCTACTTCTAAATACAAATGAATAAGTTGAAGATGATTTACAAAATCATGATTTGCAAAACGTAGAGACTTTAAAAGCGTAAATGAATTATTTTCCATAATTTTCTCCTGCAAATAGACTTGTAATCGCTAAAATAAAAAATAAAACCTTTTCTTAGTATATCAATTTATTCTAGTTTTTTCTTGTTCTTAAATCTATTGGAAGAGAATTAATATTTCTACTTAAAAAGGGGGCGTCTGAAAAGGATTTTTAAGACGGCCCCCTTGCGTTGAAGCGAGTAACAATTTAATGTTACCAACTTAGAAGCATACTATTCAAAATGTTATTTACCATAACCAAGACGGGGTTGCCTTGAAAGTATAACTTTCTAGACAACCCCAATGATCTATATGCTTATGCAAAATAAAAGGACTGCATCAAGCAGTCCTTTCGATTATTATGCTTCTTGAGCTACTGGGTATACACTAACTTTTTTCTTGTCACGGCCCATACGTTCGAATTTAACAACGCCGTCAACTTTAGCGAAAAGTGTGTCATCTCCACCACGGCCTACGTTAGTACCTGGGTAAATTTTTGTACCGCGTTGACGGTAAAGAATTGAACCACCAGTTACGAATTGACCATCAGCACGTTTAGCACCTAAACGCTTAGATTCAGAGTCACGTCCGTTCTTTGTAGAACCTACCCCTTTTTTCGAAGCGAAAAATTGAAGATCTAAAGATAACAATAATTTCATTCTGTTCCACCTCCTACTTGATTGTAGTTGATACGAATATATTGTCCGTAACTTTGCACCATAGAATAAACTTGGGCAGTCATTACTTGGACAATTAGTTGTAGTTTTGCATCGATTTCAGAATCTATATCAGATGGAAGATCTATTCGTAAATAGCCTCCACCTTCATTAGCCTGTTCAATTTTAGGCTCAATATTTAGTAAAGCATAGATGGCATTGACTGTACCGAAGGCAATCGTCGATGCACCTGCACAAACTAAATCTTTGCCTGTTTGATCATACTCAGCATGACCTGAGAATTCAAATGCAGATACATGTCTATTTTCATCGTGATGAATCGTAACAGTTATCATCTCATCACTCCTAATTAAGCGTTGATTGATTCAACAACTAATTTAGTGTATGGTTGACGATGACCTTGTTTACGACGGTAGTTTTTCTTCGATTTGTATTTGAATACAGTGATTTTTTTAGCGCGACCTTCTTTTACAACTTTCGCTGTAACAGTAGCACCTGCAACAGTTGGAGCTCCAACTTTCACTGTTTCTCCACCTACGAATAATACTTTATCAAAAGTTACTACTTCGTCAGCTTGAACACCTAGTTTTTCAACATAGATTTCTTGTCCAGCTTCTACTTTGATTTGTTTACCACCAGTTTCGATAATTGCGTACATTTAACTGCACCTCCTCTTAGACTCAGACTCGCCTGTAATGAAAGGTGGTCTATTCGACACTTTAACCTTCCCAGAGCGGTTGTAGCACGGGTGCTACAAACAATAACATTAAAATATTAACACAGCACATATATCAAGTCAATCTTTTCATTACATGTTTTTCAAACGCTAATCGATATTTTCGATATCTCCATTCTTGAACAATTTGAATGAATAAAAAGATACTTAAAACAAAAATAAACAGAGTTTTAGGTAGAAGAATAAAAGTAATAATAGCAGCTAAAAAAATAATGATTAAAGAGATTGAAAGAAACAATTCATAGCTTCTTGATTTACCACTGAAGATTAATATAAGAGAAAATACAATCCTACCGCCATCTAGTGGCCAAATAGGAACTAAGTTAATTAATAGTAATATAATTTGGATTTTAAAAAAAGGCTCCGCAAATAACGGATCCAGCAATGGGGTTATCATTATACAGCTAAACGTTGCAATTGGACCACCAATAGCAATAAATAGTTGCTTTTTTGGGTTGAGCGATGCGCCACCAGCAAGTTGGATTTCACCACCGTAAGGCATGATGACGCATTTCTCAACCTTCACTTTCACAAGCCAAGCTGCTATTAAATGCCCAAGCTCATGTACAATTAATGAAGTTAAAATCATCGCATAATAGGCTACATTTCCGTATAAGACCATTCCAAAAAGTAAAGGTAAAAATAATGGATGTATGACCATTCGTGTCACGATTGAACGAACTCTCTCATCCATTTTATGGTTTCTTCTAAATTTAACCTTTTACCATTTGTTTCAATTTGGATGTATAGATCTCCAGGATCTTCTTTATTTGCAATGGTCTGACCTTTACCAACAGAGGTATATGGTAATGTTGTAAAGGCATCAACAAATCCATAAGTAACAGTTGTATTATTTTCGTAATATACAGAAATGGTTTTGCCAGTATGCGTATTATGTCCAGTGTAGACAACTAAGCCGTTTTCAATTGCAATGATTGGTAGTGTCCGTTCAAAGGTTAATAAATATCCCTCATCATAAGGTTTTACCGCAATAAAGGATAACAGTTCGTTATTGACTGTTTCTGACGATACTGTAATGGTTGGGTCCTCTTCTGTTCCGAACATTTCCTGTAATACATTTCGCATTACATTTAAATCTTCAGAACTATACACCACTTTTTTAATATCGACATTAATCTGGCCTTTATCTTGTAAATAATTTGCTAAAAGGACTGTTATGCAAAGAATTCCAGCACCAATCCATTTCCACTTTTTCAACACACTATCATCCATTCCCATTTTTCATAGTATATGAACAATAGAAAATTATGATTCTATGAGAAAGTAAAAAGATTATGTAAATAAATATCATTTTCAATCATAGAAATCTATTACTAATAAAAAAATAGGATTTTTTACAATTACATTTTTTCTAAAAAACCCTATTTCTTATAATAAATAATTAATCTCTATAAAATAGTACTTCTTCGAATGTTACATCAACTGCTAAGCGCATTGTTAGTTAGCAACATGCGATTCAGACTTCTACAACAAGCATTTTATCTAGAGAAAAGTGATTTAATTTTTGCAAATACACCTTTTTGATCTTCATCAATTGACATTAAAGGAACAGACTCACCTAGAATTCTACGGGCGATATTACGATATCCTAATGATGCTTTATTGTTTGGATCCATAACGATTGGTTCGCCCTTATTGGAAGAACTGATGACTTCATCACTTTCTATAATAATACCTAATAAATCAATAGATAAGTGAGTAGTAATGTCGTTAATATCTAATGTATCACCGTTATTCATTAATTTTTTTCGAATTCGATTAATGATTAAACGTGGTGGTTCAATATCTTCTTGTTCTAATAGTCCAATGATGCGATCCGCATCACGAACTGCAGAAATTTCAGGTGTTGTGACGACAATTGCACGATCTGCTCCCGCAACAGCATTACGATATCCTTGTTCTATACCAGCAGGACAATCGATTAAAACATAATCAAACTCACGTTTTAATTCGTCTATTAAACTCTTCATTTGCTCTGGATTGACAGCATTTTTATCTGTTGTTTGAGCAGCAGGTAATAAAAATAGTTTTTCATCAACACGTTTGTCACGCACGATTGCTTGATGTGCTTTACAACGACCTTCAATTACATCGACTATATCATAGATAATTCGATTTTCAAGGCCTAATACTACATCAAGATTTCGCAGACCAATATCAGTATCAACTAAACATACTTTCTTACCTTGAAGAGCCAATGCAGTTCCAAGATTTGCGGTAGTTGTCGTTTTACCTACACCGCCTTTTCCTGAGGTAATTACTATAGCTTCACCCACATTAGCTTCCTCCCTATACAGTATTTAAAGATGGGCGTAAATTTCTAGCTTCCTGTAAACGTTCATACGTAATAACGCCATTTTGATCAATAAATGCAACAATTTGATCGGCATGTTGACTTACAAACGGCTTCTCGTTTGACATGACATCAATTTTATCAGCAATATAAACATGGGTTGGTTCAAAATGGGATGCTACTATAATAGCATCACTATTTCCTTTGAATCCTGCATGTACTTGTCCTTTTAGTTTTCCAAGAACATATATATTACCGCCTGCTTCAACTCGTCCATTCGGATTAACATCCCCAACAATAACAATATCCCCTGATGCTTTTACTATTTGACCAGAGCGAATAATACCTATATAAGTATCTCGCTTACTCGCAAGAAGAAGTTCATTACTTTCATCCACACTTATTACTTCACTATATACATTGGATACATGCATTTTACCAGA
Organism: Ureibacillus sp.; assembly: GCA_035556295.1. Lineage (GTDB taxonomy): Bacteria > Bacillota > Bacilli > Bacillales_A > Planococcaceae > Ureibacillus. The sequence continues at coordinate 30,605 of DATMFE010000516.1, read as the reverse complement.
TTGCTCTACAACTTGAACTAGATCATTTTTCTGTTCCTTAGTTAGAAAACGATATCCTAAATCTAGTTGGACATCCACTTTATTATCGATACCGCCTTCTGAAACTTTGTTTTCAAGTTCTTCTATTAAATCCGCGTAGGCGCAACAGTCATCAAGTCGAAGTACCAATCCTTCTTTTGTCCCTTTAATATGGACAAGCTGTTTTTTCATATAAAGCGACACCTCACGCTTATTTTTAAGTATTTTCACGAGCACGTTGTAGAACACGTGCATTGATTAAGTACTTGAATACCCAACCTAACATAACTAAAAATAGTAAATTTGCTATGATTGTCGGTATTAAACGAGTCATCATAAAGTCTGAAAATGGTATAGTTGTAAAATTAATAAATAAGAAAAAATAGTAAAGAACGATTTCCATCAAGGCAACTAAAATTAATGATAACAAAGTCGTTATCATTAAATGTTGATGGATGAACTTTACGGTCGAACCGGCAATTAAACAAATTAATGGGTATAGGACGGTATATAATCCAATAATATCAATGTAAAACACATCATACAAGAGCCCAAAAATAATACCATATACTACAGCTCGCTTTCGACTGTAGTATATTGATACAAAAATTAAGTATAAAATTAAGAAGCGAGGAACTAAAAAGACTGTTTGTTCATTTAAGTTAATAGGAGAAAATAATGCAAATACAGGTTCTAACAAAAATAATACAATAGCCGTAAGTGGAATTAAAAAACGAACAATCATGATTATTCACCTACATTTTGATTTTCTTCAGTTTGTTCATTCTTTATGTCCTCGTGCTCATCAATCGTAATGACCGTTCGCTTTGCAATCATAACATCCTGTAACAATGAAAAATCTGCAGCAGGTTTAATATAAGCCATTTTTGTTAACCCAAAATCATCAGTTGTAATTTCAGTTACTTCTCCAATTAATATTCCTTTCGGGAAAATTCCACCTAATCCAGATGAAATAACAAGTTCCCCTTCTTTTACGTCTAAGCTTGAATCGATTCGCTTCATTATTAATTCATTACGATCAACATCAAATCCTTCTATTAAACCGAAAATCTCTTCATTTTCCGATTGAATAACAGCAGAAACTCGGAAGTTTGGATTATTGGTTTGAATTAACTCTACTTCAGATGTAAGTGGGGTTACTAAACTTATTTTACCAATTAATCCTTTCGCTGTCATGACTGCCATATTCAATTCTACACCGCTTGAAGAACCTTTATCTAGAATAATTTTTTCTTCCCACTGATCTGGATTTCTAGCAATAACAGTTGCTTGAATCGGTACATATTCTCTCAAACTACTCTCTTTATCCACGATATCGCGTAAAGATGTATTTTCACTTTTCAACGTATTCACTTCTGATTGTAATGCTGCAAAGTCTTCTAAACGCATTTTCAAACGTTTATTTTCTTCGTAAGTATTTAATAAAGAATTAATATCGTTAAAAATTCCAGTTATGTAATTTGCTGGTTTAGCGACAAATCCTTGAGCTAAACCAACAGTATCTTTAATGAATTGTTCGGGTAATGTTGCATTTTGACGGTCACGTAATGAGAAGCTAATCAATGCCACAATGAAAATCATGCTAACAAGTAGCAATATTAATTTCTTGTTTGAAAAATGTGGCATTGCTATTCCTCCTTATTTTTTCAATTGTTGAGAACGAACTAAATCAATATGATCTAACGCTTTACCTGTACCGATTGCAACGCAATCTAAAGGATTTTCTGCAATAAATACTGGCATCTTCGTTTCGTCACTAATAACTTTGTCAAGATTACGTAGCAATGCCCCACCACCTGTTAGGACAATTCCTCTTTCCATAACGTCAGCAGATAATTCTGGTGGAGTTTGTTCTAATGTCTTTTTCACTCCATCAATAATTGCAGAAATTGCTTCTCTTAATGATTCAGAAATTTCTTTTGAGGTAATTTCAATCGTTTTTGGTAATCCTGTTACTAAATCGCGGCCACGGATTTCCATTTTTTCAATTGTCTCATCTACACGAGCAGTACCAATTTCAATTTTAATATTTTCAGCAGTACGCTCACCAATTGTTAAATTATACGCTTTTCGAATGTAGCTAATAATCGAATAATCCATCGCATCTCCACCTATGCGAACAGAATCACTTGTAACAATTCCACCTAATGAAATAACTGCTACTTCAGTAGTACCACCACCGATATCCACTACCATTGAGCCAGTTGGATCCCAAACAGGTAAATTTGCACCAATTGCAGCTGCAAACGGTTCTTCAATTGTAAAAGCTTCTTTAGCTCCAGCTTGACGACTTGCGTCAATAACTGCACGTTGTTCTACAGTTGTAATACCATAAGGTACACAAATCATTACGTTAGGTTTTTTCCAATTTGAGCCTGAATTTTTTAAGGCTTGTCTTAAATAATATTGAATCATTGCAGTTGTAATATCAAAGTCAGCAATAACTCCATCTTTCATAGGGCGTATTGCAACAATTGAGCCTGGTGTACGGCCAATCATATTTTTCGCGTCATTTCCCACTGCTACAATATCACCAGTTTTAGTATTTTTTGCTACAACTGAAGGTTCGCGTAGAACGATACCCTTTCCCTTAATGAATACTAATGTATTAGCTGTGCCAAGATCAATCCCGACATCTTTATTTCCTAGTCCAAACAAGTTTTGTACTCCCTTTCTCTAAGCCAGGACACAATTAGTCCTTAAATCATACGATTTATTATAGCTGATTAATGAAAAAAATTATAGTGTAGATACAATGGTTCAGAAAAAATTGTAGAACTTTGTTGTTTTTAGCTGATTATAGCTACAAGTTATTTATCTTTTTTTCTAAAATAAGACAAATGACTCGAAACACGTTAATAAATACAACAACTTTCATTGTATTTGTATTTTGCCCATAGAACAAATAAAAAATTTATTTATCTTTTTACATTCGTATGACTAAATTCAACAAATAACATGACGTATAAATGAGAAATAGGTTCTTATGAAATGTTTATGTAATATTGTAATAAAGCTGCCGTATGAACAATATTTTTGTGACATTACCTTTATCATGCGGATTTTGACACCGTATTATCACTTTCAATATGGCCAAAATTTTTTTGTTTATAAGAAAAAATGAGATTGTCTAAAATATATTTTTAGACAATCCCTTCAAATGATAATGGGTGATTGTGATTCTATAATTCCCAATTATTTACATATAACCCTTTTCTTTCAAACTTATGAATTGATGATCACCGATAATAATATGATCAATTAAGTCAATTCCAATAATATAACCGGCCTCTTGAATTCTTTTTGTAACATCAATATCTTCTGGACTTGGTGTTGCAATACCACTCGGGTGATTATGGGCACAAATGATGGATGCAGCTGAACGTTTTACTGCTTCACGGAATATTTCTCTTGGATGTACAATCGAGGAATTGAGGCTACCGATAAAAATCGTTTGTTTATGAATCACTTGATTTTTTGTATTCAAAAATAATGTAACAAAATGCTCTTGATTTAATGATGACATTTCTGGCATGAGGAAACTAGCAGCATCCTGTGGGGATCTTATAGTAAATCGATTATGCACTTGCATTTGAGCTAATCTTCTTCCTAATTCAATTGCTGCTAAAAGTTGTACTGCTTTTGCCTCCCCAATACCCTTTATAGATACAATTTCCTCTAAAGTTGCATGTTTTAATTCATGAATTTTTTCAAAATAATTTAGTATACGATTTGCTAATGACAAAACAGACTCACTTTTCGTACCCGTACGAAGTAAGATTGCGATTAGTTCTTGATTTGAAAGACTTTGTGGTCCTTGTTTTATCAGTCTTTCCCTAGGTCGATCATCAATGTGAACATCGCGGATCATTACTTCAGTTAATACATTTACTGCCACTCATTAATCACTCCTGAATATGTAGAATATTTAAAGTGATCAACTTTTCAAAAACCGTTGCTAAAGGAAATCCGACAACGTTATTATAATCTCCTTCTATGCGCTCGATGAATAATGCGCCACCTGTCTGAATACCATATCCACCTGCTTTATCAAAGGGGTCTCCGGTATTTACGTATGCATTAATTAGAATTGGTGATAGTTTTCTAAAATAGACTTTCGTTTCTTCAACAAACGTTTCTTCATTTCCATTTTCATCTATTATAACAATAGCAGTCATTACAGAATGGCAATTATTTGAAAGCTTTTCTAAATGACTAATTGCTTCTTCTGTCGTTTTTGGTTTATGGAGAAGTTGATTTTGATAAACAACTATAGTATCAGCACCAATAATGGTTTTACCCGTTTCATTGTTTGCAACATCGCGAGCCTTTAATAATGCAACTTCCCGCACATAATTCTCCACCTTCTCCTCCTTTATGATTGTTTCCACAACATTACTTGAAACAACCTCAAAAGGGATTCCGAGTTTTGATAGTAATTCTTTTCGTCTTGGTGAAGATGAAGCAAGTACAATTTTGTGATTAGTAGTAAATTTCATGACCATTCCTCCTACTGCTATCATACACTGGAAGAATTGTTTTGAAAAATATGTTTGATTATAAAAAATGAATTTTTACTTAAATAACACTTAGTTAAAATTGAATTTTTAAACAGCTATTCAATTCAAAATAGTGCTTTAATAAGTGTACCCGCGTCACATCTAAATCGCTCGAAAGGTTTGCCATTGCTGTAGTGATTGATTGCCAATCTTCCGGCAGATTATCTGGAGTATCAGTACCATCAAAATAAAATTTTGCACGATCCTCACTCGCTAATAAAATTGGAATATTTTGAATGGATGGGTTCGGGCAAGCACCAGCAGATAACGAAAATTCCTTAACAAAAGATTGGGGATCTTCTGATTTCGATATACCATCTTTAACTGTTGATACTTCTGACCAAATATAATAACTGTTATCTACTTTAACAATGGCACTTGTATTCAAAGTCGGATACCCAGCCATAAACTCTGTAGCTCCATTGAAAGTTGAAAAAACTCCGTATTGATTTGCATAAAATTGTTTAGAAAATAATTCGCTAGAAGGTGTATTTTCCTCGGTTTCGGTTGACTGAACAGGAATCGTTTCTTCTTGATTTTCTTTACTTTCCTCCACCGAGACTTGCGTGTCTACCGTATTCATCGAATTCAAAATAAAAACAAAAACTAGTACGCCAATTACTCCAGCTATTGATCCAAATATTGCTGCTTGCATCAGTTCTTTTCGTCCGATTACTTTGTTAAATTTCATGCATATCACCTCTAGTCTACCTTACCAAAATAAAAACAAAAAAAGACAAGAGCCGTGTCGACCTTGTCCAAAAAATTATCGCATCAAAATGCAAAAATCACTCAATAATGACAATTTATTTAATGTTGGAATGGTTGGCTTCATTATAAATAAGCATAACCAATGAATTGTTATTTTCTACTTAAAATTTGCAGACGAATTTCTGCTAATAAATATAGGGAACCCGTTACAATGGTTTTACTACTCGTTAAACTTGATTCTTGTATAAAGGAGACATAATCCTTAAGTATATGTTTCTCGCTTACGTTCGACAATTTCAACATATCTTCCGCTTTCATTGCACGTGGATTTGAAAAATCAACAAAATAAAATTGATTACTAACATTCTCCAAAATTGATAGGACGCTTTTCACATCTTTATCAGCTAACATCCCCATAACAAATGTGATAGGTTCATTAGGGAAATATTTCATTATCGTATTAGCTAACTTTTGTGCGCTTTCTGGATTATGTGCTCCATCAAAATAAACGTTTGGTATAACTTCCTCAAATCGACCAGGTACACTCGTTTTCGCTACTGCTTCTCGTATTTTTTCAGATTGAATTGTTAGTTCAAATTGACTGGCTACCTCGATAAACGCAGTAATTGCTAATCCCATATTCCAACCTTGATGATCACCTAAAAGAACCCGTTTTAGACGTTCAATACGAATCCCCTTATTTTTATTAATATAAGTGTCACCATCCGCTGTAAGTTGTACCTGAAATTCATCTCCAAGTCGATGTATTGGAGCATTTTTCACCGATGCTTCTTTTTCGATTACTTCAAATGCATTATTCGGCAAGTTTCCTATAACTACAGGTCTATGATCTTTAATAATACCTGCTTTGTGTCCTGCAATACTTTCAATGGTGTTCCCTAGAAAACGTGTATGTTCTAAGGATATACTTGTAATTACTGATACAATTGGTGTGATGACATTCGTACTATCTTCTCGACCACCCATTCCAGCTTCTAATAGTACTAAATCTACCTGATTGTTCTTAAAGTGAATAAATGCCGCGCAAGTAAGTAATTCAAAATCAGTCAGCAAACCACTTACTTTTGAATTTTGAAATGTAGAGAAAATTTGATCCATTTCACTTGCAGAAATGGGGGTCCCGTTTACTTGAATTTGATCATGAACGTCCACTATACAAGGTGACATAAACTTCCCAACTGTAAGCCCATGACTTACTGCAATGTTTTCAATAAAAGTTAATGTTGAACCTTTGCCGTTAGTCCCAGCTATATGAACTACCTGTAAATCTTTATGCGGATTACCTAACATTTGTAGTGCATGTATAATAGCATCAAGTCCAGGTTTAATAGATGTATCACTTTTAATGTCCCATCTTTCTTTGTATATATCAAATTTGGGTATCATAAAGAGTTGTCCTTCTTTCTATTATTCATCGATAGAAGATATTGTCTTACTTCTGCAATAAAATAAAGTGAACCAGTGATGACAAGTAGTTCATCTGTTTCATTAAGATGGTTCAATTCATCCTCTACCAATTGCTTCCAATTATTATCTACAGAAATATTGGTATGGTGAGATTGAGCTGCAAGTAATTCAGCCTGTGCTCTTCTAGGTAAAGAGATTTCTGTGAAGCACATTTTATGTGCCACTTTATCCATCATTTCAATACTTTTTTGATGATCCTTATCTTGGAGCGCAGCATAGATAAATTTATATTTCTTATTCGGTTCAGTTTCTAATAAGGTACTAATTAATGCGCCAGTACCTTCTGAATTGTGGGCTCCATCAATAATAACTCCATTCCCTAATTTTTCAAATCGCCCTTCCCACTTTGCTCTTTTTAATGCATATCGAATGGCTTCTTCTGAAATTGTCGAGTCAAAAAGGAGAGAAGCGCTAATCGCTAAAGCTGCGTTATCAATTTGATGTTCGCCAGCCATTGATAGGGGAATATCATTTATGCTGTTATTCAGAAAATGATATGTAAAATATTGCGGGTCCCCTTTCTTCACATTTGTAAGTTGGATTTCTTTTCCCAGTTCATAAATTGCTGATTCCATCTTATTAGCTTTTTGTTCAATCACGTTAAGAGCTTTTTTATTCTTCACACCAACTACAACCGGGATGTCTTGTTTAATAATGCCAGCCTTTTCAAATGCAATTTTTTCATAAGTATCACCTAATATTTCTGTATGTTCCAAGGAAATAGTTGTTATGACAGAAACTTTTGGAGTAATTACATTCGTTGAGTCAATTCGTCCACCAATCCCGGTTTCGATTAACGCAACGTCTACCTGTTCATGAGCAAAATGTTGGAATGCAATTAACATCATCACTTCAAAAAATGTAGGATATTTGCCTTCCAGTTTTTCTTCAATCACTTCAGAAACTATATTCGCATATTGAAGAAATTTTTCATCTGAAATTTGGCTTTTATTGATTGTCACTCGTTCATTTGCTCTTTCTAAGTGGGGAGAGGTAAACGCTCCGACTTGTAATCCATGAGTCATTAATATCTCACGAGTAGCATTTAAAGTTGAGCCCTTTCCATTTGAACCTGCAAAGTGAATCATGTTTATTTCTAGATGGGGATTTCCCAACTCCTGTAATATTATTCTTACTGCTTCTAATGGTTGGCCTTTATATTGACTAGCTTTTAATTGAAAAATAAAATTCGTACATTCCTCTATTGAATGAAACATATGATAACACCTCTATTTAGTGTGAAAAATATGAAAAAATGCCCTAGTTTACACTAGGACATCTCTTATCATATTACATATTCTTCAATTCTGCTAAACGTTTTTCAACTGCATCATATTTTTCCTGATAATCAGCAAGTTTTTCACGTTCCTTAGCAACAAGTGCTTCTGGCGCTTTAGAAACGAACTTTTCATTAGAAAGTTTACCTGAAACTAATTTTACTTCTTTTGCCCATTTATCAAGTTCTTTTGTTAGTCGTTCGATTTCTTCATCTAAGTTAATTAAACCTGCTAATGGTAAGAACAATTCTGCACCTGTTACAACAGCAGTCATAGATTGGCTAGGAACTTCTAAATTTACACCAATAGAAAGTGTTTCTGGGTTACAGAATTTCTCTACGTATGCACGGTTTTCCTCTAATATTGCTTTTGTGTTTTCATCTTTCGCAGCAATAAATAAAGGTACTTGTTTGCTCATTGGTGTATTTACCTCTGCGCGAATATTACGAACAGAACGAATGATCTCTGTAAGTAATTTCATGCTTTCTGCATCTTGGGCAAAGTTAAATTCTTCTTTAACAGTTGGCCAAGCTGCTACAGTAATGGATTCCCCTTCATGTGGAAGGTGCTGCCAAATTTCTTCAGTAATGAATGGCATCATTGGATGTAAAAGACGCATTGTATTATCTAAAACATATGCTAATACAGATCGAGTCGTTTTCTTAGCTGCTTCATCTTCACCATATAACGGTAGTTTTGCCATTTCGATATACCATGAACAGAAATCATCCCAAATGAAGTTATAAAGTTCACGACCCACTTCACCAAACTCATATTTGTCAGATAAAGATGTAACGCGGTCTATTGTTTCATTTAAACGAGTTAATATCCATTTATCAGCAACGTTTAAATTGCCAGTTAAGTCGATTTCTTCGAATGTTAAACCTTCCATATTCATTAATGCAAAGCGTGAAGCATTCCAAATTTTATTTGCAAAGTTCCAAGTCGATTCAACTTTTTCTGTTGTGTAACGAAGGTCTTGACCTGGAGATGAACCAGTTGCAAGGAAGTAACGAAGTGAATCAGCACCGTATTGGTCAATCACATCCATTGGATCAACGCCATTACCTAGTGATTTACTCATTTTACGACCTTCACCATCGCGAACTAAACCATGTATTAATACATCTTTAAATGGACGAACACCAGTGAATTCTTTTCCTTGGAAGATCATACGGCTTACCCAGAAGAAAATAATGTCATATCCAGTTACTAACGTGTTTGTTGGGTAGTAACGTTTATATTCTTCATTTTCATTATCTGGCCAACCCATTGTAGAAAACGGCCATAAAGCGGATGAGAACCAAGTATCAAGAACGTCTTCATCTTGTGTCCAGTTTTCGCTATCTGCAGGTGCCTCTTTACCAACGTAAATTTCTCCAGTTTCATTATGATACCAAGCAGGTATTTGATGTCCCCACCATAATTGACGAGAAATACACCAGTCATGAACGTTTTCCATCCATCTGTTGTACGTATTTTCAAAACGATTTGGAACAAAGTTTACTTTCTCATCCTCATGGTTTTGTATTGATAATGCCTGCTCTGCTAATGGACCCATTTTTACAAACCATTGCGCTGAAAGATATGGTTCAACTACTGCTCCAGAACGTTCAGAGTGACCTACTTGGTGTGTATGTGGTTCAATTTCAACTAATACACCAGCTTCTTGTAGATCTTTTACAATTTGTTTACGGCATTCGAAACGGTCCATCCCAGCGTATTTACCAGCTAAATCGTTCATTGTACCGTCTTCATTCATAACTAAAATACGTTCTAGATTATGACGGTTACCAACCTCAAAGTCGTTTGGATCATGTGCTGGAGTCATTTTAACAACACCAGTTCCAAATTCCATATCAACATAATCATCTGCTACGATTGGAATTTCACGCCCTACGATTGGTAGAATTACTGTTTTACCAACTAAATGTTTGTAACGTTCATCTTCGGGGTGTACTGCGACACCTGAATCCCCAAGCATTGTTTCTGGTCGGGTTGTTGCAACACGTAATGTACCAGAACCATCTGCTAAAGGATATTCCATATGGTAAAATGCCCCTTCAACTTCTTTGTGAATAACTTCAATATCAGAAAGGGCAGTTTTTGCTGCAGGATCCCAGTTAATAATACGTTCACCACGGTAAATTAAGCCTTTTTCGTATAGATTAACAAATACCTCTTTAACTGCATCTGAAAGGCCTTCATCTAATGTAAAACGCTCACGAGTGTAGTCTAAAGCCAAGCCAAGTTTTGACCATTGAGCACGAATATGAGAAGCATATTCTTCTTTCCATTCCCATGTTTTTTCTAAGAATTTTTCACGGCCTAAATCATAGCGTGACAGACCTTCTTCACGTAATTTCGCTTCAACCTTTGCTTGAGTTGCAATCCCTGCATGGTCCATACCTGGTAACCAAAGTGCGTCAAAGCCTTGCATACGTTTCATACGAATTAAAATGTCTTGTAATGTTGTATCCCACGCATGCCCTAAATGTAACTTACCTGTTACGTTTGGAGGCGGAATAACGATTGAGTATGGTTCTTTTCCACTTTCAGGTTGTGCTTCAAAGTATTTTCCTTTTAGCCACCATTCGTAACGACCTGCTTCAATACTTTGCGGATCGTATTTAGTTGGCATTGAAATGTTCTGTTCTGTCATATTGATCGACTCCTCCTTCTAAAATTAGAAAAATAAAAAAACCCCTCTCGTCTTAAAAAGGACGAAGGAGTTTTATATTATTTTCCGCGGTACCACCTTTATTCTAAGTCATTGTCAAGACATAGTGCCTCTGTTGACATGTTGACTTAGCTCTCGAATCGATAACGGTGCTTAACCGACATTTTGCTACTATCTTTCACAAAAGTTGCTCTTAGGCTACCTTCAAATGAATGCATTTGCAGAAACTTTTCAGCTACCGTTTCCTCTCTTTTGCACGCAAAGTCATTTTACTCTTCCTATTCATTGCATCACTTATTGAACTTAATTATTGAACTGTTCATATTGTATAATATACCATTAACAGTTTTCAAGTGACAACAAACTTAAAAGGAGTAAAAAATTTTGAAAAAGAAAAAAAGAAGGAAAAAATATAACCCGTATCTGTTTCCGCCACTTTTTAGAAGAATTAGATTTTATGGTAAACATGTCAGCATCTCCATTGTAGTGTTCCAAGGATTTAGAGTGTTATTTTTCCCTACTACAGGCGATTTTTTATTGTTATTATTATTGAGTTTAATTGCTTTCTTCTTCTGGGCTGATTTTATTTAATTTCAAATCAAGGGTTGTATAGGACTCGCTTAAACTTGAAAAGAAATCATCGTCTTCAAATGCACGATCAATTGGTTCTTCATTTTGTAAAACATTATCTGATTGAACAAGTTTTTCAAGATAATTAAAGTGATGATTAGCTTGTTCAACTTCACTTGCTGATTCTTCAATTTCAGGTTCGAAAACATTAGAAGATTGTAAGATTGGCGTTTGCTCATCTACTTCGCTCAAACTCTCAATGTTATTTGATGTATCTTCAAATTCTACTGGTTCTACGTTTTCGTATTCTTCTTCTAATGGAACCGGTGCTTCTTCAATAACATCATCAAATTGTAATTCATCAGTAGTTGGTTCACTATTTTGATTCCAATCTGTAAATTCTTGTTCATTTGGCACTTCATTACTTGTATCCAAAGAAGGTTCAAATTGATTCATTTCTTCTTCATTGACGGGCTCTATTTCAGGTTGTATTACGGGCTCTGAGATAGCGCATGATACATCCCAATTAAATGTCGCACTAGAACCATCATTTACATCAAAATAGATATCCTCGATATAAACTTCAGGATGACACCCAGTTGGTACCTTTTCTTTTGGTAAATTAACTTCTAGTGGTAATGCATATTCAAAATAACCGTTATTACCATTAAGCTCTATGTGTTCAATAAGTGTTCCTTCGCTATACTCTGGTAGTTCATAAGGGTTAAATCGTACTGTAGAAGTAATATGATAAATTCCTACCAGCCTAAGAGATTCTTCCGTTTCAATTAGTTGAAAGCGTGGTTTTATATCAACAGAAACAACGTCTTCTACAATCCCATATTCTTCTGGAAAAACAAATTGTGTCCTAATATCCCAATTATAATTTTGCACTGATATCCCTCCCGCTAATACAATATGCGTCAGAATTTTAAGTATGCAAAATCAAATAAGCATTTTCTCCTTATAAATGGGAGGTGTTTTCAAAAAAAAGTGTCTTTCGCAAAAAGGAAAGACACTTTGGAGATAAGATTAAGTTTTATCGAGCTAATTTTTCAAAAACTGTATGGAATGCTTGAATCGTTTTTTGTATATGTTCTTCTGTATGTGCAGTTGAAATAAATAATCCTTCGAACTGTGATGGCGGTAAATAAATGCCTTCTTCAGCCATTAATTTATAATACTCAGCAAACATAGTTAAGTCAGAAGTTTTTGCAGATGCAAAATCAACTACCTCTTCATTTGTTAAGAATAAACCAATCATAGAACCTGCACGATTTACTGTATGTGGGATATTATATTTTGTTGCTGCTTCACGGATACCTTCTTCTAACATATCACCGAGTTTTTTAAAATATTGATAAGATTCTGGTGTTAGGCGAGATAATGTTTCAATTCCTGCTGTCATTGCAAGCGGGTTACCTGATAATGTACCTGCTTGATAAACAGGACCAGCTGGTGCAATATGTTCCATAATGTCGCGACGACCACCGAAGGCACCAACAGGAAGTCCTCCACCTACTACCTTGCCTAGACAAGTTAAATCTGGTGTTATTCCGTAATATCCTTGTGCGCAATTATAGTCAACACGGAATCCAGTCATAACTTCATCAAAAATTAGAAGTGAACCGTTATCTTTTGTTACTTGGCGAAGACCTTCTAAGAATCCAGGTTTTGGAGGTACAACACCCATATTCCCAGCAACTGGTTCTACAATAACTGCAGCAATTTGGCTACCAAATTTTTCGAATACCACATTCACTGCTTCAATATCATTGTAAGCAACTGTCATTGTGTTTTTCGCGATGTCAGCCGGTACTCCTGGGCTGTCTGGTAAACCTAATGTTGCTACCCCTGAGCCTGCTTTAATTAATAAAGAGTCACCATGGCCATGGTAAGATCCTTCAAACTTTAAAATTATATCTCTTCCAGTATATCCACGTGCTAAACGTAAAGCAGCCATTGTTGCCTCAGTACCACTTGATACAAATCGTACCATTTCAACAGAAGGAACACGTTCAATTACAATTTCAGCTAACTGATTTTCAAGTACTGTTGGAGCACCAAAAGACGTACCTTTAGCTGCTTGTTCTTGAATTGCTTTTACTACATCAGGATGAGAATGACCTAGAATAAGCGGTCCCCAGCTTAAAATATAATCGATATATTCATTTCCATCTATATCTTTTAAAATCGCACCCTTACCTGATTCGATAAAGATTGGATCCGTGTTTACTGATTTAAAAGCACGAACTGGACTATTAACACCACCTGGCATTAAGTCAATTGCTTCTTTAAATGCTTCAATTGATTTAGAATAATCTCTCATATTATTTCTCCTCCAACCAACGGACTACATCTTTTGAATGGTAAGTAATGATTAAGTCTGCTCCTGCACGTTTCATTCCTAATAATGTTTCCATTACAACAGATTTTTCATCAATCCATCCATTAAGTGCTGCTGCTTTAATCATGGCATATTCACCAGATACATTGTATGCAACAACTGGAACTGGGAAGTTATTTCTTACATCACGAACGATATCTAAATAAGATAAAGCTGGTTTTACAATTAAGAAATCAGCACCTTCATCGATGTCTGACTGTGCTTCTCGGATTGCTTCTAAACGATTTGCAGGATCCATTTGATAAGTTTTACGGTCACCAAATTGTGGAGCCCCATCAGCTGCTTCACGGAATGGACCATAATAACCTGATGCATATTTAACTGCATATGACATAATCGGTACATCTTCAAAACCAGCTTCATCTAAAGCAGCACGAATTGCTACGACAAATCCATCCATCATATTAGATGGCGCAATAATATCTGCTCCTGCTTGTGCTTGTGATACTGCTGTTCTAGCCAACACATCTAATGAAGGATCGTTAAGAATCTTCTCGCCTTCAACCACACCACAATGACCATGACTTGTAAATTCACATAGACATGTGTCGGCAATTACTAATAGATTTGGATATTTTGCTTTAATTTGACGAGTTGCTTTTTGAACAATCCCATGATCATGGAATGCACCAGTTCCTACTTCGTCCTTTTCTGCTGGAATACCAAATAAGATTACTGATGGAATTCCTAGGTTTACGACTTCATCAATTTCCTCATCTAACTTGTCCAAAGAAAATTGGTAAACACCAGGCATTGAAATAACTTCGTTTTTAATATTTTCCCCTTCAATAACAAAAATCGGGTATATTAAGTCTTCCTTGTGTAAATAAGTTTCTTTTACCATTGAACGCATTGTTGCTGATGTACGTAATCGACGGTGTCTTCTAAAATTAAGTTCAGTCATGATAAACCCTCCATTTTCACGATTTCTTCTATAACTGCTTCCATTGTATAAGTTTTAGGTTGATAGGAAACATGTGCATCATATTTTTTTAAAGCATTGCTTGTTATATGGCCAATACTAGCTATTTTTACCTTCTCCCATCCAACATGTGGTGCTATATGTAATGCGTATACTTCAACTGCAGATGGACTTGCAAATATTACTATTAGTTCTTTCCGATGCCGTATTAAGTTTATCATCTGATGTATAGAGTCAAGATTATCTACTGTTGTATATACATTCCACTCATTTACATCAAATGGCAATCCATCTCTTATTGTGTTTTTTGCTTTCGTACCTCTTACAAATAAACACTTTGAGTTTGGCTTTACCAACAATGGAAACTCCTTTACAAACACATCCGCGCTATAGATTGATGGAACAAAATCAACATTAAACCCGTTATTCACTAACAAATCTCTAGTTTTTGAACCAACTACAGCAATTTTCCCTTTGAATAGAGAAGGTGTTAAATTATGCCTTTTTATTTTAGCACAAAATGCCTCTACTGCATTTTGTGATGTGAAAATTAGCCAATCAAAGGTTTTTGCTAGCTCTAATTGTATTGAATCATTTGAATCTACAAGTTCAACCGTTTTAATTAAAGAACAAGGGAGTCCTTCTGCTCCCAATTGCTCTATTGTTTTTAGTACGGATCTTGTTTTTTTCGAACCAGTTAATACGATTGTTTTTCCTTTTAAAGGATGCTTATTGTGCATCAAGCTCAGCCTTTACTTGTTGTATTAACTCAAATGCTCCTTGCTCAGTTAATTTTCCAGCAACCTCTTTGCCTAATGTTACAGGATTTGTGCCTGTCATTGTTTCTTGATAGAAAATAGTTGCATCTGGATGTGCGACTAAACCAGTAAGTGTAATCGTATCATCAGTGGTTTTCGCAAAACCTGCGATAGGCACTTGGCATCCACCATCCATAGCAGCTAAAAATGCTCTTTCAGCAAATGCTTCGTTCCAAGTTGTTTGGTCTGTAAGTTTTGCTAATTCCGCTAATAGTTCTGCATCATCTTCTCTACATTCAATTCCCAATGTTCCTTGAGCAACTGCTGGTAAACAAATGTCTGTATCTAAGTACTCTGTTACAACATCATCATTCCAACCTAAGCGTTTTAATCCTGCAGCGGCTAAAATAATCGCATCATAATTTTCATTTTCTAGTTTTGCTAACCGTGTATCAACATTACCACGTATCCATTTAATTTCTAAATCAGGTCGCACTTTTTTCAATTGCGAGCTTCTTCGTAAAGAGCTTGTTCCAACAATTGCGTATTGTGGCAAATCTTTAAATTTTACATGACCTTTAGAAATAAATGCATCACGTGGGTCCTCTCTTTTTGGAATACATCCAATTACTAATCCATCTGGTAATACAGCAGGCATATCCTTCATGGAGTGAACTGCAAAATCTATTTCTTTATCATAAAGAGCTTGTTCTATTTCTTTTACAAACAACCCTTTACCACCAACTTTAGATAGCTGAACATCTAATATACGATCGCCTTTAGTTACGATTTCTTTTACTTCAAACTCAAAAGGAGCACCAGCTTTTTTCATTTGCTCGATAAACCAATTCGTTTGTGTTAAAGCTAATTTACTTTTTCTTGAACCTACAATAATTTTTCTCAACATGATCACCTTTCTAACTAAAAAATATCCGTGAAATATGAATGCCCCTACATTGGTCAACTATCAATTTACCTAAGGATGCATCAAAAACAAAGTAACTTTAATACCATAAGTGGAAGCTTGAGAGTTTACTTCCTAAAAAGAAATTTACAACAACAAGTAAATACGTATAAATATGGACCCAGGAATAATTTATACCAGTTAGTTTCCCTTTGTGATGCAAAATAAGCACAACGAAATAAATAACAAAGATAATGAAAGAACCGATAATTTTTGCATCAATTATTGATAATCCATCTAATGTCATAGATGCCCATTCTAACCCTAAAATTATACTTATTAATAAAAGTGGGTTACCAATAAGAATTGAACTATTTACCCACTTACTTATTTGTTGTAGTGAGGGGAATCTACTCCATAATTTTGAATACTTTTTCCTTTTTAATATTTTATATAAAATTAAATATAAAACGGAAAAGACGAAAGCTAGAGTAAAACTAGCATAGGATAAAATTGCAAAACTAATATGAATAATTAACATCTCAGATACTAACGATTCCCCTAAAGGATGTTGAACATGATCTGGAGCAAATAAATGGATAGTCACAAAGATAAATCCTAATACATTAATAAAGAATACAGGTAAATCAACTTTTACAATACAATGTAAAATTATTGAAATTGTGATTAATAGCCAGGCATAAAAGTATACTCCCTCAATCAATGACAACACTGGGAATCTCTTTTTTTCAAAAATATCGAATAAAAGAAAAACTGTTTGCATCACCCAGACAATAGACACAAGCCAAAATGCAGCTCGACGTATTTTAACTTGTCGATAAAAATAATCGGTGAAATAAAGTACGATACTTACTGCATAAAGAATTACCATCATCTCATAAGTCTGAGATATTGTTAGGTCAAACATCTGCATCCCTTCTTCATCAAAAATGACAGTATAGTATTTAAAACACAAATAAAAGCGTTTTTCGTATCTAGTTTAATATATAGATACGAAAACGCCTTAAAAGTTCCTTATTACGAAATATCGACACTGATGGTTTAATAACTCAATTTAGGACTAGTAAAAGACTCAGTTCGATCTAAATTTTGTATTTCTTTTTTATGTTGCTGGAGCAATTCATTTTGAACCTCATCTTCGATTCCAAATATCTTTTGGAATAATTGAAGTTGTTCATTAGCCTCTTTTGAATTGGCAATTTCTTTTGCTTGAAGAATTGGCTCTTTTAACAATTGATTAATAATGGATTTCGTATGCTTATTTAATATTTTTCTTTCACGATCCGTTAAATTAGGCATTTTATTTTCAATGCTCATCATTGTTTCTTCTTGAATAGTACTTGCTTTCTTGCGCAATGCAGATATTACTGGAACTACACCTAATGTATTAATCCAATCTTTAAATTGAATCACTTCTTCTGAAATCATTTCAGAAATTTCCTGTGCAGCTTTTTCACGTTCTGCTAGATTTGCTTCAACTATTCCTTGTAAGTCATCTATATCGTAAAGGAAAACGTTAGGAAGATCGCCGATTTTCGGATCTAAATCACGTGGAACAGCGATATCAACCATAAATAACGGTTTACCTTTTCTTAAACGTTCAACAAATTCCATTAATTCATAATCAATAACATATTCAGTCGATCCTGTTGAGCTAATGAGAATATCTGCTTCAAGTAAAGTACACTGTAATTCTTGAAGAGATTTGGCTTGTCCATTAAATTTGTCAGCTAATTTTTGAGCTTTTTCTAATGTACGGTTAATGACGGTTACTTTTCCAACACCGCTGCCAGCTAAGTTATGAGCCGCTAACTCACCCATCTTACCTGCTCCAAGAATTGCAACATGTTTATGTTTTAAAGAACCAAAGATTTTCTTAGCAAGTTCAACTGCAGCATAAGAAACGGAGACAGCATTCTCATTAATTGTTGTTTCGTTGTGAGCACGTTTAGCAAATGTAACCGCTTGTTTAAATAAATGATTATATACAGTACCTGTTGTCCCTACTTCTTGGGCTTCTAAAAAACTTTTTTTAACTTGTCCAAGAATTTGCGTTTCACCTAATACCATTGAATCAATTCCACTTGTTACGCGGAATAGATGATTTAACGAATCATCATTTTCACGTATATATAAATGTTGTTCAAAATCTTCGACAGGAATATCAAACCATTTCGCTAAAAATTGTTTTATATAATAACGACCTGTATGTAATTGATCAACAACAGCATATATTTCTGTACGATTGCATGTTGAAACAATTACGTCCTCTAATATGCTTTTTTCTTTTTTTAGCGCTGCCATAGCATTCGGTAGTTCATTTTCAATAAATGATAGCTTTTCCCGAATTTCAACAGGCGCAGTTTTGTAATTCAAGCCTACGACAAGTGTATGCATTGAACTTTACACCTCACATTATATTTTCCAACCTTATCTTAACATAAAGAAAGCGTTGTCCAACAAAAAATTGTGAACAAGCTATGAATGAATTTATTTTTTTCTAAATTAGAATTACTATAAATAAGAATAACAGACTTTTCGTTAGCTTTCAAATAAAGAAGATTATTGTCGCTTGGCAAGTAAATACAATATTATTATGCATTTAAATTTACTTATACAAACATGTATTAGAGAAATAAAAAGACTGCTGTATAAGTTACTCTTTAACTTATAGAACAGTCAGTCTTCAAAACTTTTTAGGTCTTATCTTTAAGATGATTTCCTCTTATTCATAAAAGAGTATATCATCTCGATAATTTTGAGATAAGTCATCTTCTAAATATTTTAAGAAACGAACTAAAATAGCAGCTGCTTCTGCTCGAGTTAACTTTTGTTTAGGATTAAATTTACCTGTCTGGTCACCAGACATTAACCCAAGATCAGATATAACATAAATTGCATCCCGTGCATAGTTAGAAATTTTACTATCATCTTTAAAATGTGTTTTATAGTTTGGGTCTGGTGCTTTTGGTTCTAACCCTAGAGCACGAATCAAAATTACCGCTGCCTGTTCTCGAGTAAGATTCCCATTCGGGTCAAATTTTTTCTGAGATGTACCGTTAATAATCCCTTTTTCCACTGCAGAAACTAAATAATTATAATCTTTTGCGGTACGTTTCACATCTGAAAAAATGCTGGCTGTATTTTTGGATTTTTTATCATCCTCTAATACACGAAGGTCAACCGCTTTACCCACAGCAACTGAGAAATCATAACGTTGCATTGGTGTATTTGGTGAGAAAAAGTTTGACTGATCATCAAATATACCTAAGGAGTATAGTTTTTCTATTTCACTTTTTGCCCAATGTACTGACAAATCGCGAAATTTTGGTACAATTAAGCGTTCAATACGAGGCATATTTTCAAGGTTTAATTCTATTGTTCCCTTTCCATACCAAGGTAAATCATATGTATATTCCGAGAGAGCATTTGCTGTACTAATCACTGCGTATCCACCATAGAAGCTTGATAATGAAGCAGCATTTTCTTCATAATTTAGTACACGTGATTTAGTAGTAGAAAGTCTATTCTTCACATAACCTATGGAGCCATTGCTATATGTAATATGGGTCTCTGTAATTTGTGTATCTGTTGCTCCCCAGAAGTTTTCATAACCAACATTTCTGCTATCTACATCCACTACAATCGTTTCACTTGGTACACCTTTTTTAGCAACAGTTGTATATGTTTTTCTAGCAAGTGCGTTTCCAGAATAATAATCAGATGCAGGGCGTTTGTCTGTTATATTTCCTTTTGAAAGTTGATAGTCAGATAAATTGTAGGTTACATCTCCAACAGTAATACTTTCGCTATATTTCGTCACTTCACCATTTACAGTACTCTGACCGATTTGATCGTAATTTGTGACTTCAGATACATATGTAAAGTTTCTGCTTAACTTTTCACCATTCGGTCCAGTCAATGTAATTTTATAAGTTTCAGTAAGCTTGCCTTTACTTTCCGACTCTGTAATTTTAACATTCTTACTAGTTCCCGTAAATTTTATAGGTTTTCCTGTAATAAATACAACTTCTTCATATGTATACTCATTTTGAATACCACCACTAATATCTGCAGCTTTTACTTGTAGTAATGACGGTATAGTGAGTAGAGAAAGAAACAACGTTAATGTAATAATCATTTTTATTGAAAGTTTCATAAACTTCATTTTTTTCAACTCTCCCCTTCCTAATATTTTAAATTGCGGCATGTGAATTTTTGTTCACACGCCTACAATTTTTATTCATTAACTATTATTACGTGGCTTTGGCCATAGTAATTTGTATTGGTAGTAATCATAATAATACGATTGTTGCTGTTTAAATCTTTTGGTTCAATTACTTTTCCATCACGAATAATAAGAGCTTTACTAATATTTACAGTCTGTGTATAACCCATTTGTTTCCATGCGCTATTTTCCCAACGACTGATGTCTTTTACTGTAATTTGGGCAGATGAAATACTTTGAATTCTTCCTGTTGATACGTTAGATGCGATACTTTCATAGTAATCAAGTAAATGAATTGCTTGCACTTGTCCATTTTTCACATAGAAGTATCCGTATTCACCAGTTTTCCACATTAAATCCCTTTCAGGAATAAGTTGTAATGTTGTATATCCGTTATTTTCCGCAACATAGGTACTATTGCTAAATGAGAAGTCCTTTAATCCGCTTGTACTTTTCCAGTTATTGTCATCTATTTTTAATAAATCACCAACAGTTACAGAATAGCCATTAACAGATTTTATTTGACCAAAATACAATTCATGGTTCTGTAAATTAGGTACATCAAAACTATCATTTGTCACATTAATAATATGAGCAAATTGATCATATGTTCCACCATCTGTCACGACAAATGCAGTTCCGGACGAAACAAGAGTTGAAGGTTCTATTAGACGACCATTACGAATGAGAATACTTCCTCCGTGAAATTTAACTTTGCCACTATTTTTTAGGTTGATGAGCTTCGATGAAACATTAACGGATGTCATTGGTTCAAAATAGGTAAGTTCAGTATTTTTAGTAACTATGATTTTTTTAATGATTTCCTTACCAAGCTCGTCTACAGTTACGAAATATACATTACTAGTTTTATAGTTTTGTAGTTCATTCTTTGTTATTTGTTTGTTTCCAACATAAATAGTAGTGTTATTTGTAAATGTAAATGTATTTAGTTGATTGTAACTTGTACCAAATGACCCATTCTTTAATGTTTGGGTATTACGAACTGTCATTTTATTCGAAGATGTGTTGATTGATTGCAAGTTACCTTTATAAATATTATGAACAAGTATACCTGTAGTCACAATTTCTACTTCAGCTACAATTGGTGTTGTTGTCGATGAAAACTTTAAATGTACACGATCCCCTTCATATAGGGAACTTACATCCACCGAATTATTACCTTTAACAAAGTTAGTTTCGTTATTCAAATAGTATGTTTTTTCAATACCATCATCATCTAGTTTCACTTTTATATATGAACCATAAGGATCAACTTTTGTAACACTTCCGGATTCTTGTTTACTTTTAGCCGCAATTTGTCCCTGATTAACATTAGACGTTCCATAAAGTTCGTTTACCTTACGTAAGTTTACTTTTGCCTCGACATTCATACCACTTTTAAAAGCGTTTATTGAGGTATATGTATTATTCACATAAAACTTAGCACTTTCGTCAATGCTCAATGTAGTGGTTTTACCCACGTTATTTTTAATGGTAATCCCATTTAACTTTTTAACGATAGTACCGTCTGCTAATTCGGTTTCTGTATATGTAGCGTTTACAAAAGTTCCCTTAAATGAAGCTGCATCGGTAGTTGTACCAAAAGCTAATAATATAATAGAGAAACATGCAAGAACTGTTATGTATTTGAAATATTTAAGCATTTACTATCCTCCTATTTATTTAGTGCCAAATTTGACCATATACTGTAACTATCGGCAATATATTATTATTTTTTACATAATGCCCATATATTTCTATTCCATTATAACATAGAAAAGATGCATCTTATTAATTGCTTCCAATTAAGTAAGATGCATCTTTGATTTAGTACATTGATTTTGTTATGTACAATTTATTATTACATGCGCTTTTCTATTTCATCCCAGGCTTGATCAAATCCAAGTCCGGTTTCAGATGAAAAGACAATTATAGGATCAGATGGATCCATGTTTAATGTTTCTTTCACTACTTTTTTATGCTTATCCCATTTACCTTTAGGAATTTTATCAGCTTTCGTAGCAACGACAATTGTTGGAATGTTGTAATGCTTTAAGAAATCATACATCATACAATCATCATTGGTTGGTTCATGTCTTAGGTCAATGATTAATACTACAGCACGTAAGACATTACGTGCTGTAATATATCGTTCAATCATTTGTCCCCAAATTTCTCGATCCTTTTTGGAAACTTTGGCATAACCATAACCTGGTACGTCCACAAAGAAAAGTTGTTCTTCAATTTTATAAAAATTTAAAGTTTGTGTTTTCCCTGGTTTCGAAGACGTTCGTGCTAATGCTTTACGACCAATCATTTTATTAATAAATGATGATTTCCCAACATTTGACCGACCTGCTAAGGCAAATTCAGGCAGGTCGTCAATTGGGTACTGTTCTGGTTTTACAGCACTAATCACCATTTCTACATTATTTACTTTCATTTTTAAAACCTCCAACTAGTGCTATGTTTAGCACTTCGTCAGCAGAAGAAACAGGTTTAAACGTTAGTTGTTCACGTATACTTTCTGGAATATCATCAATATCACGTATATTATCCTTTGGAATGATGATCGTAGTTAATCCTGCTCTGTGAGCACCTAGGGATTTTTCTTTCAATCCACCAATTGGTAATACTCTTCCACGTAGTGTAATTTCACCCGTCATACCAACTTCACGTCTAATTGGTTTGTTAGAAATCGCTGAAACTAAAGCGGTACACATTGTAATACCTGCAGAAGGACCATCTTTAGGAACTGCACCTTCTGGAACGTGTATGTGAATATCATGTTCATCGAAGAAGTTTTTATCAATATTTAATTGATCCGATAATGATCGGACAAAGGATAAAGCAGTTTGAGCCGATTCCTTCATTACTTCTCCAAGTTTACCTGTTAACTGAATTTTTCCTTTACCAGGAGTTAGAGATACCTCAATTTGTAATGTATCTCCACCAACTGTTGTGTAAGCTAAACCTGTTGCTACGCCGATTTGATCTTCTATTTCTGCTTGACCGTAATGGAATTTATGCTTTCCTAATAATTCCTCTAATACTTTAGGGTTTACTGTTACACGTTTTTTGTCACCAGAAACTATAATTTTTGCTGCTTTACGGCAAAGTGTCGCGATTTGTCGTTGTAAATTACGAACACCTGCTTCACGTGTGTAATATCTAATAAGATCGATAATGGATTCATCTTTCATCACAAATTGTGATTTTTTCAATCCATTTTCTTCAATTTGCTTAGGAATTAGATGATTTTTGGCAATTTGCGTTTTTTCCAATTCCGTATACCCTGCTATTGAGATGACTTCCATACGATCTAATAGTGGTCCTGGAATCGTACTTAAATCGTTTGCAGTGGCAATAAACATTACTTGAGATAAATTATAGGGTTCTTCAATGTAATGGTCACTGAAATTATGGTTTTGTTCAGGGTCAAGAACTTCAAGCATTGCAGCTGATGGGTCACCTCTAAAATCATTAGACATTTTATCAATTTCGTCTAATAAGAATACCGGATTAACCGTACCTGCTTTTTTCATACCTTGAATGATACGACCAGGCATTGCCCCCACGTAAGTACGACGGTGACCACGGATTTCTGATTCATCACGAACACCACCAAGTGAAACACGCACAAACTTACGGTCAAGACTTTCTGCTACTGAACGTGCTAATGATGTTTTACCAACACCTGGTGGTCCTACAAGACAAAGAATAGGTCCACGAACAGATTGTGTCAATTGACGTACTGATAAATATTCTAAAATTCGTTCTTTTACCTTTTCAAGTCCATCATGGTCTCGATTTAATATATCTTCGGCATGTTTAATGTCCAGTCGATCAACAGTTGATTCAGTCCACGGAACAGAAACAAGCCATTCAATATAATTTCGAATTACTCCGCTTTCAGCGCTTGCAGCAGGTAATTTTTCGTATCGATCTAATTCTTTAAATGCCACTTTTTGTGTATTTTCAGGCATCCCGGAATTTTCAATCCGTTTACGTAATTCAGCAATTTCACCAGTTTTACCTTCACGATCACCCAATTCTGATTGAATTGCCTTCATTTGTTCGCGTAAATAATACTCTTTTTGAGTACGTTCCATTGCTTGTTTTACTTTTGAATTGATTTTCTTCTCAAGATTTAATACTTCTTGCTCATCATGTAAACGGATAATGAGGTTATCTAAACGCTTCTTAATATTATAAATGCTTAGAATTTCTTGTTTTTCTGCAATTTTTAAAGGAAGATGTGAAGCAATTACATCCGCTAGTCTTCCTGGTTCATCAATATCAACAACTGAGTCAATTGTTTCTGTTGTAATTTTATTTGAGGATTTTGCATATTTTTCGAAATAACTTAATAAAGTGCGCATCAAAGCTTCTGTTTCAGCATCTTTACTTGTTGGATCTTCATGTAATTCGACACTTACAGATGTAAAGGATTTATCTTCGTAATATTCTTGAATTTCCCCTCGACTAATCCCCTCAACGAGAATTCGCAAAGTTCCATTTGGGAGTTTTAACATTTGTTTGACGTTAACAAGCGTCCCAATTGTATACAAATCTTCTTTTTCAGGTGATTCAATTCGTAAATCCTTTTGCGTTGCTAAAAAAATTTGATTATCATTCAGCATCGCATGCTCTAATGCCGCAACTGATCTCGCTCTACCTACATCAATATGTAAAACCATTGAAGGGTAAACTAATAATCCACGCAAAGGCAATAAAGGTTTTTTCTCTATTAATTTGCTCATGCGCGTTTTCACCTCCATTTATTAGTCCGAAACATTTCACTTACTTAGTATGTGAAAAAAACTTAACATTTCTCTAGGCATATTGTTAGCAATTTTTACAGAGTACATGTACAAAAAGCTATAACATTTTATGTATAATGCAAAAAAACTTATTAATGTTTTGGAAAATGCATTTGTTAGAAAAAGCTGACTTACGACCATTACACGTAAAAACGCATATTGCGAAGTCAGCTTCAATATTACCTACCATTGATGTATTATCTAAGTTGCTGTTTATTATGCTGAAGTTTTTTCATTAGAATTTTTTAGCTCAGAGCCATCATTTAAGAATAATTTAGGAGCTTTTTTATCTAAAATTGTATCTTTTGTAATGACACATTTTACAATGTCTTCACGTGATGGTAGCTCAAACATCATATCTAACATAGTCGCTTCGATGATTGATCTTAAACCACGTGCACCTGTTTTACGCTCTATCGCTTCTTTAGCAATTGCATTTAAAGCTTCTTCATCAAATTCCAGCTCTACTTTATCTAATTCAAGCATTTTTTGATATTGCTTAACTAGAGCATTTTTAGGTTCAGTTAGGATTCGTACAAGCGCTTCTTCATCTAATTGTTCTAATGAAGCTAACACTGGAAGTCGACCAATAAATTCAGGTATTAGACCGAATTTAAGTAAATCTTCCGGTATTAAATGTGCTAATACAGAACCACTTTCATCTTTTTTCGTTTGTGTTGAACCAAAGCCGATTACCTTTTGTCCTTGACGACGTTTAATGATTTGTTCAATTCCATCAAACGCACCACCAACGATAAATAAAATGTTCGTTGTATCGATTTGTAAAAACTCTTGATGAGGGTGTTTACGTCCACCTTGAGGTGGAACACTTGCAACTGTACCTTCAAGAATTTTTAGTAATGCTTGTTGAACACCTTCACCTGATACATCTCGTGTAATCGATGGGTTTTCAGATTTACGTGCCACTTTATCGATTTCATCAATATAAATAATACCTTTTTCTGCACGTTCTATATCGTAATCTGCAGCCTGGATTAATTTTAATAAGATGTTCTCTACATCTTCACCAACATAACCAGCTTCCGTTAAAGAAGTTGCATCAGCAATAGCAAAAGGAACATTTAGAATACGTGCTAATGTTTGTGCAAGTAGAGTTTTACCACTACCAGTAGGACCAATTAATACAATATTAGATTTTGAAAGTTCAACATCATCAATTTTACTGTTTGAATTAATACGTTTATAGTGATTGTACACAGCAACTGCTAGTGCTTTCTTTGCACGCTCTTGTCCAATAACATATTCATCTAAAATGGATAGTATTTCTTTTGGTTTTGGAATATCTTGAAATTCAATTTCTTCCTCCACACCTAGTTCTTCAACAACAATTTCAGAGCAAAGCTCGATACATTCATCACAAATATAAACGCCAGGTCCCGCAACTAATTTTCGAACTTGTTCTTGTGGCTTCCCACAGAACGAACATTTTAAATTGCCTTTTTCATCATTAAATTTAAACAATTTGCTTCACCCCTATTCAAGCAACTATCTTACAAGATTATGATATCTTTATCAAATAAGTTGTCTTTTTTGATAGTAGAAAATTCCCACTAGCATAATTTATGTATATTAAATATTTTTATATGTTATAAAACAAGGCACGGGAAATACCGTACCTTGTTTCCTTACTTAATTTTACTAAATTGGAGCAAATTATTCAGTAATTTTTGCATTCTCAACTAAAAATTCTACTGTTTTTTGTGTACGTAGATCGTTTTCTAAAATTTCACTTGATCCACCTAAAGCAGTTAAGATTTGCTCTTTAGACATACCGAATTGAGAACCCATTTTTTCTAGTTCTGCATCGATGTCTTCTTGAGTTACTTCGATACCTTCAGCTTGTGCAATTGCTTCAAGAGTTAAAGAAATACGTACGCGTTTTTCAGCATCTGGACGCATTTGTTCATGCAATGCATGTTCGTCTTGACCAGAGAATTGATAGTAAAGATCTAAAGTCATACCTTGCATTTGTAAACGTTGACCGAATTCGTCGATCATACGGTGAATTTCGTTATGAGTCATTGACTCAGGGATTTCCACTTCAGCATTTTCAGCAGCTTTTTCAACTAATTCATCGCGTAAAGAAGCATCTGCTTCTGCTTTCTTTTGTTCAGCAGCTTGTTCTTTAAGTTTTGCACGCAATGCATCTAAAGATTCAACTTCTGGATCAATTTCTTTCGCAAGTTCATCGTTTAATTCTGGTAATACTTTTGTTTTTACTTCTTTAACTGTTACTTTGAAAGTAGCTTCTTTACCAGCAAGTTCAGCTGCATGGTATTCTTCTGGGAATGTTACAACTACGTCTTTTGATTCACCAGCTTTTAAGCCTACTAATTGTTCTTCAAAACCAGGGATGAATGAACCAGAACCGATTTCAAGTGGATAGTCTTCACCTTTACCACCTTCAAATGCTTCGTCACCAACAAATCCTTCAAAGTCGATCACAGCAGTATCGCCTTCTACGATTGCTTCATCTTCTTTAATTTCTAATTCTGCTTTACGAGCAACTTGAGCTTGAATTTGTTCTTCAATTTCATCATCAGTTACTTCTGTACTTAATTTTGCTACTTCTAACCCTTTATATTCACCTAATTTAGGTTCAGGTTTTACAGTTACAGTTGCAGTAAATGTGAATGCTTGATCTTTAGCGAAGTTTTCAGTTCCATCGATTTGTGGATAGTCAACTGGAACAATACCAGTTTCGTCGATTGCATTTGAATATGCATCTGGAACTAATATTTCTAGTGCATCTTGGTATAACGCTTCAATACCAAAACGTTTTTCGAATAATTGTCGTGGCATTTTACCTTTACGGAATCCCGGTACATTTATTTCTTTAACAACTTTAGCAAATGCTTTATCGATTGCTTTATTTACTTCTTCAGCTGGCACTTCAATTGTTAATACGCCAGAATTTCCTTCTTGTTTTTCCCATTTTGCTGACATATATAAATACCTCCAAAATTAGTTTACAGTTTGACAAACTTCTCGTTTTATACGATTTGACAACCATTTTAGTATAACATAGTCTTCAATAGTTTCAACTTATTTCATACTTCATGTAAATCTGTTAATGTTTCTAGCATTTGCAAAAAGTCGATGAGTTCATCATCCATCTCTCGGACATTTCCAAACATTAAACTAACAAAATCAATATACGCATAACCTACATCCTCCGAATCATAATGAAGCCATTCGAATGGATAAGCACCAATTGCATGTTTTGAAATTAGATATTCGACCATTTCAAGCTTTGATGGTTCTTGATCTAGTCGATCCCTTACTAATGATATTACCTGTTTGTATTGAGTTAATTTAGTTGGCAATAACAGTGTGGATGGATTTACATCCATTTTACGGTCAAATTTACTAATGGTAATCTCTACATTTACCTCTTGTTCTACAAATAAAATTAAAATTAAACTTTTGACAAAAGGGTGTGTATCCTCATGTTCAATAATTTTAATTAATTTGTCAACAATAGGCCGGATATTTGAATCCGTTATTTCTTGGATCAAAAGCAGTTGTTGGTTTGGAGAGAGTGATAAAAAATTAGACAATTCAAATTTCCCATCATCTTGCACATCGTTTGTATAAATTACATCATCTAGCTCCTCACTTGAATCAGCTATGTTTGCGTTTATATTTTTTAAACGTTCAAATTTCTCAATTTGACTTTCGGGTATTGCTCCCTCTTCTAGTAATGATGTAATAATTCTCTCGACTTGTTTATATTGTTTTAGCTGCATACAAATTGTTAAATATAATTCCATCACTTCCAAGAACATAGATGGACCTATACTCAATAATTGTTCACACACTTCTTTTGCTTTCTCGAAAGACTTAGATTCATATAATGAATACGCA
This sequence comes from Ureibacillus sp., assembly GCA_035556295.1. Lineage (GTDB taxonomy): Bacteria > Bacillota > Bacilli > Bacillales_A > Planococcaceae > Ureibacillus. Next base: position 1,330 of record DATMFE010000516.1, on the reverse strand, counting down.
TATACACTTAGAATAATTTCATCACCCTCGGTATATTGCAACGCTTCAGAAAATAGTTGGTTTGCTAAGTCAAACTGATAGTTTTCTACATGTTGATGTGCTTGTGAAATTAATCTATCAACCGTTCCAGGGAAAACGACGACATTTTCAAATTTCTGTAGTTTTTTCTTTTTCTTTTTCAATGTCATCACCCCTGTTGTAAATAGTATGAAAGCCCTTAATCATAAGTAATTTTACCGTTTATGACAGATCCTAACAACACATTTTTACATAACACAACTCAACTTTGTAAATTGTTATTAATCAATGTTTCCAGTGAACTGAAAATTTAATCTCTATACTATATAAATATTGGATATCGCAAGAATTTAATCAATTGGCTTTACTGTATTATTTACACAAAAACAGAGCAACTCACAACAAGTTGCTCTGTTCCTTTACTATTATGAAACTGGTTTTAATAATCGAGGTGCACTTGTGAAAATGAATGTACCGACAATCGCTGTTAAGATAATCGCAGGAATCATATAGGAACTATTATAGCTGATTGTATATAGCCATACATTCTGATCCCCTGCATACTCGGCGAAGAATATTGCCCCCGCAAGAGAATGAGCTACGAAGCGCAAGAGTCCCCCTAAAATAATTCCGAGTACAATATATAGACTGAGTTTTTTCTTCTTTAACGAATTCGCTGCCTCTAGAATTTGGCGTCGGAATATTCCAGCAAATCCTACTACTGTAAAGGCTACTACATAGTCCAATAACGCTTGTGCCCAGTGTAAAATATAAGCACCAAAAGCCATTTGCAATAGGCCAATTAGCAATCCTGTAGTAAGTCCAGCAGCTAAGCCCCAGCGAACGCCAATAATCAATATTGGCAACATAACAAAACTGATAGATCCTCCTTGTGCCCATAATGAAAATGAAAGTTTGTCTAAAATTAGACCGATTGCCGCAAATATGGCAATCTCCACGAGCATAAGTAATCTTGATTTGTTCATAACAATTCTCCTCTCTTGTATCCGATGTAGAACATTTGAGAAGGAATAGAAATCGATTTTTTCTCTAAGATGACTTGTTAATTAAAGTAAAAAAAATGACATCAGGACAGAGCCTGACGCCATTTTGGAGTCGGTTTCTATCCACATCCCTACGCAAGTGCTAACTTACAGGTTCTAAGGGTTAGTGCAACTAGTGCACAGTCTCAGCTGACTTCATCAGCTCCCCCTGTGGGTAATACATCTAATTTTATGTTCGAACACTTTTATTCTAGCAGATTATTACTTTTTTTCAACTACCATTTGTAAAATCTAACCTTTTACTAGTG
>DATMFE010000515.1:0-1888 GCA_035556295.1 Ureibacillus sp. | reverse complement strand
CATGATATGGATGAATTAGTAGGAGCTCTAGAAACTCAATCTGTTTATGTAAACATAGATAATCCATTATATAAAGCAGTAGGTGTGAACCAATGAAAATAGGATTACAAACTAATTACCCGTTTACAATTTACGACTCTCGGGTAAAGAAAGAGCTTACATTTCGTCCAGTTTCTTTAAAAGAGGATTTTGACCGTTTACATAGATGGATGAATGAGCCGCATGTCGTTCCTTATTGGAATTTAAATATTGATAGAGATGCTTATATGCGGCATTTGCAAACATTTTTAACGGATGCTCATCAACAATTACTAATAGGTGAAATCAATGGAGTGCCGATGAGTTATTGGGAATCGTATACGGTGGAAGGGGATATCATTAGCGAATACTATTCAAACGATCCAGGTGATCAAGGTATTCACTTATTAATTGGAGAACCTGCCTACTTAGGAAAGGGATATATTTATCCATTGCTTTTAAGTATTTTAAAGAGAAAATTTGAAATGGTTGAGACGAAAAAAGTTGTAGCGGAACCGGATATCCGTAATGAAAAAATGATAGCAGTATTTAAAAAATGCGGTTTTCAGCCTATCAAAGAAGTGAAATTACCAGATAAGACGGGATTACTGCTTAGCTGTGAAAGAGAAATATTTGAAAGAAGGTGGAGTCAATGGAACAACGGAACATTTTAGACATTATTGGCGTAGGGGTTGGACCATTTAATTTAGGATTAGCAGCATTGCTTGAAAAAACGGAATGTACATATATGTGCTTTGAACAAAAGCCACAATTCAATTGGCATCCTGGTATGCTCCTTGAAGGAACGACCTTACAAGTTCCATTTATGGCTGATATGGTAACAATGGTGGATCCGACAAGTCCCTATAGTTTTTTAAATTATTTGCATGAAAATAAACGGTTGTACCAGTTTTACTTTTTTGAAAAATTTCAAATTCCGCGTAATGAATATAATCACTATTGTCAATGGGTCGCAAATCGTTTAAGAGGTTTGAAGTTTAGCAGTGAAGTTACAAACATTACGCTTCATACAGAAGAAGATACTTATTATGAAGTAACGGTGCAACATGAAGAAAGCGTTAAAATATACTACAGTCGCCACATAGTAATGGGGATTGGCACGAAACCCATTTTTCCAAAAGACTTTCAGTCGATGTATAGTGATCAATTATATCATTCCGCTCACTATAAAATGAAACGCGAACAAACATTAAAGGCAAAAAGTATTACCGTTGTCGGTTCAGGTCAAAGTGCAGCTGAAATTGTATACGATTTATTACAACAGCAAGATGATCAAAAGTATGAGTTGAGTTGGTACACACGTTCTAAAGGGTTTTATCCAATGGAATATTCAAAACTTGGCTTAGAACATTTTTCACCGGATTATACACGCTACTTTTATCATTTAGAGCCTGAAAAGAAGCAACAAGTGCTACAAAACCAAGCACTGCTTTATAAAGGAATTAGTGTCCAAACGATTAGCGATATTTATGAACTATTGTATGAGCGAACAATTGGTGGAGAAAAAACACCAATCAAAATTCAAGCGTTAACCGAATTATCGAATATTGAACGACAAGAAGACAGCCAACGATTAACCTTGTACCAATATGAACAAGGGGTATACCAACAAACGATAAGTGATGTAGTGATTTTAGCAACCGGCTATCAGAGCTCATTACCTTCCTTTTTAGAAGGGATGAAACAGTATTTGAAGTTTGATGATCACGGGCAGCTAGAAATAGATGAACAATATAAAGTTAGAACAACAGTTGATGGAGCTTCATTATTTATTCAAAATGGTGAACTTCATACACATGGAGTAGGAGCGCCTGACTTAGGGCTTGGTGCTTATCGAAATGCAGCGATT
>DATMFE010000514.1:0-2269 GCA_035556295.1 Ureibacillus sp. | reverse complement strand
AATGTGAATGCAAAAATCCTTTTGATAGCATGCCATGAAACTTTTTCTGGCGTCATGAGCCACTTTTCAAACCGCTCCCTTGCTGCGTCAATGGAAGCACTAGGATTCTCTATTTGAGGTCCATGTCCTGAATATGCCCGCCTAACGCGGAGCCTGGACAACCGATCCAAACTTTCTATCGATCGCCGGATAGATGAAACACCCTCTCGAAAGATATTTAACCATCCGATATCATTTTTGTGAAAGAGATCTCCGCAAATTAATACCTCTTCTTCAGGTTCATATAAAGAAATATGTCCTCACGTATGTCCCGGTGTGTGTATGACTTTTAACGTTTTACTTCCTGTATGAATCTCATCGTTATCTGAGAGCCTTTTATCGACTCGATAAGGCTCCACAGGCTGATCTAACCATTCTGCACTACAGGCTTCAGGGTCACAAGAATTAATTAAATCGGCATCCCATTTATGAGCAGCAATCGTAACATCATAGTTTTTTTGAAAATAAGAATTGCCGCCTACATGGTCACTATGATAGTGCGTGTTCACAATAAGATGTAATTCCTCTGGTGAAACGCCCGCTTCTTTAATTAATTGTTCTGTATCTTTCGCTTCACTCCCAAAACCAGTATCAATAAGGATTGGGAGCTTATCCTTAATAAGGATCATGTTTGCACTGGGAAATTTTCTTTCAAAGAAAATAATACTAGGTTTTTTCATAAGCCATTCCTCCCCACACTCAATGAATGAACGTTCAATCAATTATATCACTCATATTTACATAACAGTAAAATTAAGGTTATAGATTCTTCATTGGGAGTTACAACTATTAGTTTATGTTTTTCTGACATATCTATCGAATCTGTGCCGACCTTAAATTGCCCCTATCAGCAATATACCGTGAAGTAAGAATTTCAATTAATTCAATAATAAAAAAGACTTTCCTCAATTTAAATGTGATAGATATTCAAATGCTGTTGTTCCCTATACACTTTTAAAGTGTCTATATCCCATGAGTTTACACAAAATTCACGCGATTAATATACAATCTTTACATTTTTCTTCATCATATACCTTACAATATGACTAGATAGTAACATATAAGGAGTTGTACACAGCTTGAAAGTACTAGATAGAACTATTAATATTGCAGATCCTTCTTTTTATAATAATCGTGAATTAAGTTGGTTGGCCTTTAACCTACGGGTATTGGAAGAAGCAATGGATAGCCAAAACGCCTTACTAGAAAGATACAAATTTTTAGCTATTACAAGTTCCAATTTAGACGAATTTTTCATGGTTCGTGTAGCTGGGTTGCTCGATCAAGTAAAAGCAGGATTTCATCGTCCTGAAAATAAGGCAGGATTAACACCGGTACAACAGCTGGAATCAATCTCTCAAATTACACATAAGCTGATTGAAAAACAGGACCATATCTACAAGAAACAACTTGCTCCTCTTCTAGCAAACGAACAAATAAATATCATTCCAATTACGGAAATATCCAAGACAGATTTAGTTTTTTTAGAAAATCATTTTGATGAGCACATCTTTCCCGTATTAACACCGATGGCAATCGATGCCTACCGACCATTTCCAATGTTAGCAAACAAATCGCTAAACTTAGCGATTATTATTGGAGACAAAGAGGAAAATATCGATATTGAATCTTTTTCAGGAAAGCTTGCCATTGTCCAAGTTCCTTCCGTCATTAAACGTTATATTGAATTGCCTTCAGAAAACGATACAAGAACGTTTGTATTACTAGAACAAGTCATCTCTCGTTTTATTCATAAATTATTCAGCGGCTATGAAATAAAATCTGTAACAGCCTTTCGCATCACGCGTAATGCTGATTTAACAATTCATGAAGATGAAGCAGAGGACTTGCTGCAAGAAATTGAAGAAGAACTAAAAAAACGCAAATGGGGAGCACCTGTCCGATTAGAAGTACAAAACCCTGAACATGACAAACAGGTCGTAAATTATTTAATTGACGAACTAGAGATTCATTTAAAAGATGTGTACTTTGTCCAAGCTCCTCTCGATCTAACATTTTTATTTTCTTTTTGCAATGAGATTCAATCCACTCATGGATATTTAAGCGAGCCAACGTACATTCCACAAATTCCAAAAGATTTAGTGGGAAAACAAGATATTTTTGACGCTGCTCTTCAGGAAGATATTTTGCTGCACCATCCATATGAATCATTTGAACCGGTCATTGAGTTTATTTCACAGGCAGCCTGTGACCCGGATGTTTTGGCTAT
>DATMFE010000513.1:0-10867 GCA_035556295.1 Ureibacillus sp. | reverse complement strand
TGATCCATCACTCTCATTTAGTAGTGTTTAATGGCGAAAGCCATAGATATAAAGAGTCATTATTACAATAATTAGCAATAATGTTGGCAAGTGGATACATTTTTAATTGCCGTTTCATGCATTTTTTGCTTGCCAAATACACATGAGATCATTCAAAAATGAAACTTGAGGGCGAATTGTATTTAAAGCTATAAAGGATTTTTGAAGAGTATATCAGGAATGGATGAAATAAATATGACCTGTAGTGCCAAAAAATAGTAGACATTGAATTAGGATGAAGAGGGAGGGAATATCATATCTCTATAAATCCACTTTCACAAAAGAAACCAAAGCACTCTTCTATGAGTTGCTTTGGTTTTAGTTTTTTGTGTTATTCATCTTAAGATAGCGGTTGTATAGGGAGAGACAATGCTAGTAGGCAAAAGTTAATATGGATTTGAATATATTTTAATATTACCTGAGCTTGTCACATTTTTCGCAACTATGCTACCGATTATATTAACTGAGCCACTTAGGCTTAAGTCGCTATTTGGTAAGTAAAAAATTTGACCATTTGTTTGGTTATCTCCGGTTAGGGTAACTTTATTATTTCCTAAGACTATAATATTACCTCTAATTTTAGATCCGTTTGAGTATAAATCCGAGTTTTGTATAAATAAGTTTGCTTCAATAATTTTATTCGCCCAATTAGAAAGGTAAGGACTAGTTCGATTACTATTGTTACGTAAGAAGTACACAGTTGTGTCATAAACCGGTCTTTTATTACCCATGGAATCATTTTCTTGTATTATACCTCCGAGTGATAAGGAGTCTTTTACGTAAATTTTCAATTTACCGTTACCAACAACTTTTATATTATGATTATTCATATTTAAAGTATTAAGATAAAGCGAATACACTTTGTTTATGTCCCCATTAGGAAGTCGGACAGTAATATCTTGTGTAGCGTTATATGTGTAATAATAAATTTCTGATTTTGAATCAGTAAATGTAATTGCTTTAGTATCAGAAGGGGTTTCTATATTTGTCGGGAAAGTTACATTTGGATCTTTAAAATTAAAACTTTCACTATTTAAGTCAATACAGTTATCGCCATTATAAATTTTCGATATATCATGATATTTTCTATATTCATTAATATTATTTGGCATTTGATTTATAGATATGGACTTGAGATTTGGATCAGGGGCAGAAAATGTCCCTGAATAATAGATATTCTTTGCAGTAGTTCCCCAATTTGTTATGTCTATTCCGTTTTCTGAAATTATACTTCCGGAAGTTTTGGCTGCATTCGATATTGTAATAAATCCTTTTGAGTAGAAGTTATTTCTAATAGTTACATTATTTGTGATTTTTATTGAAGAATTTGAAATTAGATTTCCACTTATTTCAATGCTATTTCCAATTGTGAGTGGACCGTATGAATAAAGGTTACCGATAATGTCTCCGTCTGCTGATAAAGAACCGCCACTTTTTAATATGATATCTCCAGTGAAATTTGCAGAACCGGTAGTGTTTAGTGTTTCAAATATACCTGCAGCGCAAGCGTAAATAGTTCCAGGGTCAACTCCAGGATCTGGATCTATACCTGGCTCTGGCTCTGGTGTAGTCCCTGGATCCTCAGTTTCAAAACAAGAACTTGGTGCTTTCCCAGGCTCTGTTTCAGTTATCGGGCAAGTTTCGATTGTACCATCGTTTTTTACAAGTAATAGTTGTGCGACCGATCTGGATGTTGCATTGCCATTCCCCTCGATTATTCCAGTTGAGATTAGTTGAAATAGTGTATTTGTGCCTTGAACTTCTTTATTTATAGTTACGTTTGCTTTTGTTTTCATGTTTAAATGTCTTTTGAAATCAGGATTGTTTCCAGTAGCTCCTGCTTCGCTGCTGTAGTAAAGGCTTCCAGGAATTGTACCTTTATCTTGTATGATATTGCTTAAATCAGATTTTGCTTGAATAAGTCCCGCCTCAGCAATATAGTAGACTGCTTGATCTGTACGTTCCATTACAGCCGCATTGCTCGTGTTAGAGGAAATTGAAATAATGCTAACACCTACTATAGAGAGAACAGCAAGACTTAATAATGCAATTACCAGTGAAAAACCCTGTTGGTTACCAATGATCTTTTTTATCTTACTGTGCAATTTGTCTCACTCCTTTAACGAATCGTAATCGATGTAGTATGTTTTGTATTTTTTTCATCAATGATAGTTATTTGAATTGTATTATCGTGACTAGTATCTTTTGTAACAATAAAATCAGAGATGTTGGAAATGATTGTTTCATTATTGATGATTATTTTTTTGTTGTCCAAATCTGTTGAGTCAAGGATGTAAGTCCCTCTGGAAACTATCAAACTATGAGTATCACTTCTGATGTAATCACTAACTGCATTAAATTTTGAGGGATCTGAGGGGTCTTTTTTTCGAATGTCCTCTGTCATAACCTTTAATGCGTATGAAATGCTTGATAGCTCACGGTTCTTTTCAGATTGGGTTTGATATTGATTTTGTCCATTAGTGATTATTCCAAAAAGTATCGGCACGATTATTGCAATAATTGTTATAACTGCTAGAACTTCTAAAAGAGTAATCCCTTTATGGTTACATAAGTGCTTCTTCATATAGGGTATCATGTATCCTTCCATTCTAATGTATCTTCCATTTGTGCTTTCGGTTGGCGTCCCTTTTCGAAATCATCGTTTTCAAAAACTTCGATAACAATACCTTTAAGTGAATCGCCTTTATCTCGGATGTCTATTGTAATAATTTCATTTGTAGTAGGGATTGTCTTTTTTAATGATAGTATGATTCTTGAATCAGGGTTAACTTTAAGTGTATAGCATTGTGTAGATACGGAATCGAATGAGCATTTTAAATTATGGAAATTGGAAGTAAAATCACCAAATGATTTTTGTGAGTATGAATAAAATATTTCCATTTCGCTTTGTGCCAGATATGTTGCTCGAATTATCTCCTCCGAATTTTTGGTTGTTCGTGCGGAATGGGTTAACATTGTAAAGATGCTTATTAGTATAATTGATAAAAGAAGAATGGATGCAATCACTTCGACTAATGATAAACCTGATTCGTTCCAATCTTGTTTTTTATTGTTGAAAAGATTCAAAATATGCACCTGCTTATATTCTAGTTAAATTTAATCAGTAGAGTAGTTTGCGAAATGTGAAATAATACGGATTGAAAAAGGTAAACTAATTTATATTCTTTATTGTTGTTGTGAATTTATTACTTGTTATTTATCGATAACTTATTATTTCTAGTTTAAACAGTTATATCTGTGATAGCAATAACTACCTGGTCAAAAGGATAATTATTAGTATGGAATTAAATTTTTTGTAACAATATTTACGCTGATTCAATATATCCATTACCATTTTTCCTGATCATAATATAAATTGTTTGGGTAATTAGAATTGAGTTTAAATAACTAATTACAATTTATTATATATTTGGTAAAATGGTTATATAGGACTTTATAGATTTGATGGATAATTAAAAAAGTCGAAATAAATAGGTATTTATAATCATATATTTTGTTGGGCGATATTGTATGCTATCTCTTGTAATAGAAAAGAATTAGATTTCGTTTATGACAATGAGATTTTTTGATACATTTTGATTAGTTTTATCAAACTTTGAGGTGAAGAGATTGAAATTGACATTAAAATTATCATTACTAATTGTACTTGTTGCTTTAGTAATTTACATCATTTCACCAGTGGATTTGTTCGGAAGCGACACGGCTTTTGCAGATGAGGCAAGTACCAATGGCTCAACCATTGGTGGTGTAAATGTCTCAGGTTTGGACCGAGATGAAATGGTTGCAGCTTTAACTGAAGCCACAAATCAATGGAAATCTGAACCATTGCTAATAACTGGTGGTGGAGCTGAATTAACGCTGGATATTAGTGCACTTCAGTTTAATGTTGAAGCTTCCATTGATGATTTTGAAGACCTTACTGATCAAGCATGGTTTAACTTTTGGAGTGATGAAAAAATCGTTAATTTACCACTTCAAATAGAAGATAATAGTAATATTCAAAGTGAGATTGCAGCAGTTGCTATTTGGGATACTGATGCAACAGTAAATAAAATTATGACTCATGCTTCTTATTTAATGTCTCATGAGATGGAAGCAGAAACAAATGACTTATCTATCTTAGAAAATGAACGTATAGCATTTACAATAGAAGAAATTCCTTCGGATAGCGTATCAATTGTCGAAATGGCAGCTACATTTAATAACATCATTATTAACCCAAATGAAATATTTTCAATGATTGGTAATTTAGGAGAATTAAGTGTAAACACAAATGCAAGGAACTTTTTTGCATCGGTTCTTTACAACACTGTATTAAATACATCCTTTGGTATAGTGGAACGTCATTCGCAAGGTGTGATTCCTTCCTATTTAGAGCCTGGAATTGAGGCGCAGGTGAGTATGACGGAAAACAAAGATCTTAAATTTATGAATACAACAAACTCTCCCGCCATTTTAAAAACTGCGGTTGAAGGAAACCGCTTAAAAGTGGAACTATTTTCAAGTGAAAAAGATAGTGAGGTTATAGTTAATGTCATGACAGATGAGCTTGTTGCTCCTCGCGTAATTAATCGCTATTCAAATGACTTGGAAATTGGACAAACTCAACTTATCCAAGAGGGGGAAGAAGGGTTGCGAGTTTCGGTCCATCGTACTGTTGTTGAAAACGGAAATACATTAGAAACAGAGATTAGCCGAGACTATTATGCACCGACAAATCGAATTGTTTTAAATTCAACGAAACAACCGGAAATAATTGAACCTAACAACTCAGCTACTGATAGTGATTTAAATATTGATTTGAACAACGATGGGTTACCTGATTACGAGTTGGATGAAGGAGAAGTACCAATAAACAATAGTAATAATCAATCTCCAACGAATGAGGAACAACATGATACAGATTTTGATCCGGATTTACCGGTAGACGAAGAAGATTTACCTCCAGGAAGCTATTATGATAAAGGCGGCAATTTAATCACTCCATAGAAAGGAGAAATTTGAATGAGAGCAACATCGCGGAAACGGCTTGGGGACTTACTTTTAGAAGCAGGTGCCATTACAAAAGAACAATTGGAGTATTCGCTGACAAATAAAAGTTCAAGTGAAAAACTTGGTGATTTCCTTATATCTCAAAACTTTATTACAGAACAGCAATTAATCGAAGTTTTAGAATTTCAATTAGGAATTCCGCATGTCCACTTAAATCAATTTACGATTGATCCTGAATTGCTCCATTTAGTGCCAGCAGAATTAGCTAAACGGGCGAAAATTATGCCAATACGTCGCGACAAGAATAAGCTCTTCATTGCGATGGCAGATCCAATGGATTATTTTGCTATAGAAGAAGTTCGTATGGCTACAGGATGTCAGATTGAAACGAGTATTGCTGCAAAAGATGACTTATTTCGAACGATTACAAAATATTACGATTTGCAGGAATCGATGGATGCAGCTCTTTCGGATATCGGTATTGACTCCTCAGAGCCTCAACAAGAAATTATCGATGAGGATTCCCCGATTGTCCGACTTGTGAATCAGATTATTGCAAACGGTGTAGCACAACGGGCAAGTGACATCCATTTTGATCCACAAGAAACTGAGTTGAAAGTTCGCTATCGTGTAGATGGTGTGCTCCGTACAGAGCGTTCACTACCAAAACATATGCAAAATATGATGACTGCACGTGTAAAGATAATGGGGAATTTAGACATTACGGATAATCGTTCTCCACAAGATGGACGGATACGATTAACGGTTAACTATAAACCCATTGACTTGCGGTTGTCGACATTACCAACTATTTATGGCGAAAAAATAGTTATGCGTATTCTAGACGTAACAAATACAGCAAATGAAATCAGTAAACTTGGTTTTACAAAGAAAAACGAAAAATTATTCCGAAACATGATTGAGCACCCTAATGGAATTGTACTCATTACAGGACCAACTGGATCAGGTAAATCTTCTACTTTATATGCAGCTCTTTCTAACTTGAATGATGAGGAAGTTAATATCATTACTGTTGAAGACCCAGTAGAGTATCAGCTGCAAGGAGTTAATCAGATTCAGGTAAATGAAGATGTGGGCTTAACTTTTGCAACTGGATTACGCTCTATCCTACGTCAAGACCCGGATATTGTCATGATTGGTGAGATTCGGGACATAGAAACAGCTTCCATCGCAGTTCGAGCATCCTTAACAGGACACTTAGTTTTAAGTACATTGCATACCAATAGTGCTGTAGAGTCAATTGCTCGTTTGCGTGATATGGGAATTGAACCGCTCCTTATTTCATCTTCCTTAGTGGGTATTCTTGCGCAACGACTTGTCAGAAAAGTATGTCGTGATTGTGCTGATACGGTTGAGGCATCTAGCCGTGAAAAAGAGATTTTTGCAGAACATGGGCTAGAGGTGACAACAATTCGAAAAGGTCGTGGTTGTCCTTCATGTAATAACACAGGCTATAAAGGACGAATTGCTATTCATGAAGTACTGCCTGTCGATCGACAAATTAAAGATTTTATTCTAAATAATGGAAGTATCGCTCAAATTGAAAGTTATATGAAACAAGAAGGGTATAACTCTTTGTTAGTCGATGGATTTCTGAAGGTAATTGACGGCCAAACAACCACTGAAGAAATATTGCGGGTAGCAACAATTGATTAGGGAGATTGACATATGACATTACAATATTCTATTCGCGACTTACTCACGCGAGCATATGAAATTAAAGCATCAGATTTACATTTAACAGTTGGGGTTCCGCCGGTTTACCGACGAAACGGCAAACTTGAGCAATTCGGAGACACGATTTTAACAGCTGAGATGTTGAATGATATGGTTTATGCACTTATTCCTGAACACAAAAAGATGGAATATGAAAAAAACGGAGAATCCGATTTTAACTATTCTCTTGATGATTTATGCAGATTTCGTGTAAATGCATTCCATCAAAAAAATGCAAGTGCTCTGGTTTTACGCTTAATTTCATCGAAGATTCCAACGATTGAATCCCTTGAAATGCCGAATATTCTTTATCAAATGATGGAAAAACCTCAAGGGCTGATTTTAGTAACAGGTCCAACAGGGTCGGGGAAATCCACGACCTTGGCTGCAATGCTTGATTATGTAAATGAAACAAAGGAAAAACACATCATCACTTTAGAAGATCCTATTGAGTATTTACATCATCATAAAAAATCGATCATCAACCAACGTGAAGTGGGTTCAGATACAGAGAGCTTTGCTTCTGGTTTACGTGCAGCGCTTCGTCAAGACCCAGACATTATATTGGTCGGGGAGATGAGGGATTTAGAAACGATATCAACAGCGATTACAGCAGCAGAAACAGGGCACTTAGTTCTTGGAACACTACATACATCTAGTGCACCAACTTCTATTGACCGAATTATTGATGTATTCCCGCCACATCAACAAGGTCAAATTCGTGTACAATTAGCCAATGTTCTGCAAGGAATTGTTTCACAACGATTATTTGCTCGTAAAGACAAGGATGGTCGAATAGCAGCAACAGAAATATTAGTAACTGTTCCAGCAGTTTCGAATTTGATCCGCAGTGAAAAAATTCATCAAATACCAAGTATTATGCAGACTAACAGAGCGCTTGGCATGCATACTTTAGATGCTTCTGTTCAAACACTAATATCATCTGGAAAGATATCGCTAGAGGAAGCAAGACCATTTTTGAATGTTGGTGAGTATAATTGACGGTCTATAAATACGTCGGTCGAACAAAGCAAGGTACACAAAAAAAGGGTGTTATTGAAGCTGCCAATAAACAAGCAGCTATGACAAAATTGCGAGAAAAGGGGATTAACCCTCGTCAACTTGAAGAATCGAAGAGCGTTTTGCATATGGAGATTAACCTTGGGGGAAGTGGCGGAGTAAAAAATCAAGATTTCGTCATTTATTGCCGTCAGTTTGCAACACTAATTCGAGCTGGAATCTCTATTATAGAAGCAACTCGTATTTTAGCACAGCAATCAACGAGTAAACCATTAAAAAAAGCATTAGAACAGGTAGAAGATGATGTCCGTGCAGGTAGTCCCTTTTCGGATGCGACAGCCAAGTTTCCAAAGGTGTTTCCACAATTATTTGTTAATATGGTTCGTTCCGGTGAAGCGACAGGGAATATGGATGATACATTAGATCGTCTAGCGAATATGTTAGAAAAGCAATTTAACCTTAAGAAAAAAGTGCAATCAACAATGACATATCCAGCGATTTTGATGGTTGTTACAATCCTGGTTGTATTTTTCATGTTAGTTTTCATAGTTCCTACCTTTGTTGCAACGTTTGAAGAAATGGATGCGGAGCTGCCTTTAATTACAATTTACACCTTAGCAGTCAGTAATTTTTTGAAAGGCTACTGGTGGATGGTTATCGGGTTGCTTGTAGTTATAATCGTAGGGATTCAATATCTGTATAAAAAAAATAAAGAATTTCATTATACGGTTCATTTGTTTTTATTAAAAATGCCGATATTTGGAAAACTTTTGCAAAAATCAGCAATAGCACGTATGACAAGAACTCTTGCTTCCCTATTTAGTAGTGCCGTACCCATTTTGACGGCATTAACGATAGTTGCAAAGGTTGTAAATAATCCCGTGTTAGAGAAAGTGATTTTAGATTCTCGGACAAGCCTTGAAAAGGGACGTTCACTCTCCGAACCATTAGAACAAAGCTGGTTATTCCCACCACTAGTGACTTCGATGACAAGAATTGGAGAATCTACTGGGTCGCTGGATTTTATGCTAGAAAAAGTAGCCGATTTTTACGAAGATGAGGTAGACCGTACTGTAGATACCTTAAAATCTTTGATTGAACCATTGATGATTTTAATATTAGCGGGAGTAGTTGGACTAATTGTCGCAGCAATCATGATGCCGATGTTTAGTATGTATGAACAAATGTAACCAAATTTCAAATATATGAATGAGCGTTTTGTAGGGAGGTGAAATCATGCACAAAACGTCCGTGCGAAAATGTGAAAAAACAAAAAATAAACTAAATGAAATTAAAGGAGGAAATGGAATGTTAAAAAAGATGAGAAAACGATTGAACAATGAAAAAGGTTTGACTTTGGTTGAGTTACTAGCAGTAATTGTTATTTTAGGTATTGTTGCAGCTATAGCGGTACCGTCTATTGGGAATATTATTAATAATAGTGAGATTAAAGCAGCTAAAGCAGATGCTTTAAATATAATCAATGGTGGAAATCTCTTTTTTACAGAGAATCCTGACATAATTAAAGTTGTACATGCTGCTGATGGGACAATTACAGTATATAATGCTGAAGGTGCGGTAACTGGGTCAAAAGTACCTAACTTTAACGAATTTATTCAATCATTTGGTTCCTTTGATGGAAAAGCTTTTAATCTTTATAAGAATAGTGATAGACAAGTAGGAATTTATGCAACTGGTATTGACGCAGGCGGTAAAACTTTAAAGTTTGGCACTACTGATGACGCAGCTGGAGCAGCTTTAATAGATGATATAGACTCGGATTCTGCAGATGCTGATGCTGGTGTTACGTTTAGTTAAGTTTAGAATCTATTTATAGAACTGAATTAGAGTTTCATCGAACATCCAACTATAATATATAATTGGATGTTCCATTGAGAAACTAAAATAGGAGGGCCCGTCACATGTTTAACAACAAAAGAAAATCACATCTTTCCATCGAGTTGCGAGATTATGTTATTCGTGCACTTGTGATGAAGGGGCCAAGTATCGAACAAGCACAGCTTTACGAAATCCCGTTGCCAAAAGGCATCATTGAAGAGGGCAACGTCATTGATGAAATGGCGTTATTTGAACTTTTTAAAGAGCAGGCTACCAATTGGGGGGGCAAGAAGCAGGGGGTTCGTCTATTTGTACCAGACGTTTCTGTACTTTTAAAATCCTTTGAGCATCCAACAGATATTCAACCGAATGAATTACTTGGATATGTGCAAATGGAAATCGGACATTCCATCCATGTTCCGTTCGAAGAGCCGTTAGTTGATGTGTATGACCATACACCAGGTGATGGGAAAGCGATTTTATTCGCAGCTCCTTCAGATGAAATTTATAAATTGATGGGGCTATTCCTTGATATTAAAATGACACCAGAGGTAGCAGATATTCGTTCCTTAAGCAACTTGCGTATTTTAGAAAAAATCGAATTTGTGGATGAACATAAAACGTATTTAATTGCCGATTGGTCCATCAATGAGTTATCGATTTGTATTTTTTCGTTTGGTCAGGTGGAATTTCTGCGATTCCAAATGATTGAGACGGAATTGGAAAAATGGAATTCGCAAATTAATTCCGATCAAGATATAGAGTATACATATCAAGGTGATTTACACGAATATCAAATGCTTGTGATGGATGCAGTACTTGAGCTTGATCGTATGATGAATTTCTTCCGTTATTCTTTGCATAAAGGGGAAAAAACGGTGGATGAGCTTGTAGTAATGGGAGATAACCCCATTCTTTCGCAAATTGCAGACACATTAACAGAAAACCTAACAGTACCTGTGAAATTGGTGGATGATGAAGTGGTTAATAAGTATTTTCCAGGTTTTAAAGCTAAACATGCTGCACTTTTGGGTCTCGCTTTGAAGGAGGCTAAAGGATGATTCCTGATATAAACCTTTTGCCCAAGGTCGAGCGCGGGCAGTCAAATTCAAAAGTCTTTTTTCTAGTTCTAGGGATTTGCACTTTGCTAATTTTATCATTTTTGGTATGGCAATATTTCAGTGCGA
Organism: Ureibacillus sp.; assembly: GCA_035556295.1. Lineage (GTDB taxonomy): Bacteria > Bacillota > Bacilli > Bacillales_A > Planococcaceae > Ureibacillus. The sequence continues at coordinate 32 of DATMFE010000513.1, read as the reverse complement.
AGAGTGATCTTGTTTCATTGAAAAAGGAAGAA
>DATMFE010000512.1:0-2926 GCA_035556295.1 Ureibacillus sp. | reverse complement strand
TCACTTCCAGCTTTAATTCGTGAGCCATTGCGATAATAGCTTTTACAATTGTGGCATCCTTCTGATCTACTCTACAATTACAAATAAAAGATTGATCTATTTTGATACTATCAATAGGAAATTCTTTTAGATAATGGAAAGGGCTATAGCCTGTTCCAAAATCATCCAAACTAAGCCGGATACCGAGACGTTTTAATTCCTTTACGACAGGAAGAACATCATGAACATTCATCATTATGTTTTCTGTAATTTCAAGTTCCAAATATTCAGGAGCAAGTCCCGTTTCTTCTAAAATAAGCCGTACTCTCTCAACTAAATTCGGTTGATAAAGCTGATGAACGGACAAGTTAACAGCCATCACCATAGGGGATATACCAGCTTCTTGCCACGCTTTGTTTTGCTCACAAGCTGTGCGTAATACCCATTCGCCTATTGGTATAATCAAGCCTGTTTCTTCAGCAAGAGGGATAAAGTCTAATGGTAAGATCACCCCTTTTTCTGGATGTTCCCAGCGAATCAAGGCTTCTACTCCATTAATTTTCCCTGAACCCAAACGCAGTCTTGGTTGATAACAGAGACTAAACTCTTTCTTTTCAAGTGCAGTCCTAAGATCAGTTTCTAACATACATGTTTGATTGGCATTTTTTGATTTCAACATTGTAACACCTCAAATGACCGAACCTCTACCCTTATAACGATTTAACTTAGACGTACGGCATTGCTTCTCTGTTTTTTTATAAAATTAACTTTTTCGGTAAGTAATTTTCGCTTACATTGTAACCCCTGATTCAAGTTGTAACATTTCTCCTAAGATGAAATATCTAAATAATTACCAGTTCAATATAATTATATAATTTTTTCAGTGCTGTATCATAGTATTCACTATAAAAATAAATCAATTTTTCTTTTGCTTAATTTGTCAAACTTATATTGAAATAAACATTAGTTCGTCTTCTTCAAATACAGTATCACAAATCAATAAAAAAAGGCTTGATTCTATTTTACTTCGTTAAACTCATCTTGGGTATAATTTAAAATCTTGATAGCTTATTCTTTGTTCCTTTTCCAAAAAGCTCGATTATAGGACGTTGTTGATTTTTGGTCCTACTCGTGTGAAACCTTGGTCTCACACACCTTTCAACAAGACCCTCCTTAAAAATAACTATGAAATTTTAGTAAGTTAAGTTCAAAAAAAGAGACTGACTTTTTATAGTCAGTCTAAGGTGACACAAGGTGCTTCCTTACGTCTTATATATATTATTCAAATAGTAAGACAAGTGTTCACCATTTTAAATTCAGATAAAATAATAATACAAATGATTAACTTCTCCAACTTAAAAGTCAACCACCTTAGTTCATTAATTATGCTTTAATGCCTCTATTGCTACATATTGAGATTTTCGTTCAGTTGCATCCCAAAGCGTAAGGATAATGTTCTCCACTTAGCCTATTCAACATTAGAATTTTTCGTATACAAATCCATTAACTTTTCAATATAAGCATTCATCTAGTCCCTCCATCAACTAACAATAGGCCCTTTGATAATTACTAGCACTAAAATCCCGCTTTGTATAATGTTCTCGAGAAGACAATTATGATAACATTATAGTCTAAATCACACGAGGAGTGAGCAAAAATAAAGCAGGTACAATTAACTAAAGACTTACCAGGAACAAACTTTATAAAAGGAACAACATTTTTCATAATCGCGGAATCAGAATTTTTAGGTGTCAAAAATTTTGTTCTTCAAGCTGAAGGATTGCAAGGAAAAATAACCATTACCGAAGAAGAGCTGAAAAATAAATTTGTTCTTATAAACCATTTATCAAGCTTCTAAAAGAACATAACCCTTTTAGAAGCATATTTTATTTACAGACAAAATATCGATAACTTATCATGCGCTGTGACAGAGGATATTTTTTCCTTTATAATACAAATTAATAAATCATTAACTTGGAGGTTTTTATGAAAAACATCAAATGGAGTAAGCTTATTATTTGTTGGCTGATGATGTTTGCGTTGTTCATTTCTTTTTCCCTGCCCTCTAATGATGCTTATGCTGCGTCCTCTACAAAGGCTAAGGTGATAACTAAAACATATAAGAGTAAACAATTTTTGAAATACCCTCAAGTCTCTGGATTAAAGAGCACTTCCGCTCAAAAGAAAATTAATAGTGTTCTTGTGAAGCATATTCAAAGGTCTTATAAAAGCTATAATCAACTAAAGAAAGATATGGAAGAATTTCAAGGAGATCCGCTATGTAAGGAGTACCCATATGCTTGTCAATATGATTACACAACAAGCTATAAAGTAAAATATAATAAAAACGGAAAAGTCAGTATTCTTATCTTTGATTGGATGTACGCAGGTGGTGCACACGGTTCCGGTTTGGTCACAAGCTATAATTTCAATTTAAAAACAGGAAAGCACTATACACTGAGCGATACTCTTACATCCAAGGCAAAGTATACAAAAGTCACAAAATATGTAAAGAGTTACATGTCAAAACACCCAGACATCTTTTTTGAGAGCTATCTATTAGATGATTTTAAAGTCGATAAGAACACTCAATTTTATTATACAGATAAAGGGATCGCTTTAATTTTCCAAGAATATGAAGTAGCCCCTTACGCAGTAGGTAATCCAGTTATTCACGTACCAAGTACGGTTTATAAATAAAGTATGTAAAAAAGGTGCAAATCCCGGGATTTGCACCTTTTTACATCTATACAATTAGGACATGTCACAGCAATTCAAGAAATTCATAAATATCCTCATATAATTGTTCACGTTCTGGACCTAGCGTTATAATATGGCCAGATTCTTCGTACCACTTCAGTTCTTTTTCATATGAATTAACACCGTTATATATATTGTTTACACTCTCTAAATTAATAGTATGATCTAGACGTCCTTGAGCTACAAA
>DATMFE010000511.1:0-1775 GCA_035556295.1 Ureibacillus sp. | reverse complement strand
AGCAGCTTTCTTGCTATTTTGGTATATGCTTTTCATAATCGCATGTAATTTACTATCGACTTCTTCAAAAGTCCAAGAAAGCCTAGTACTATTTTGAGCCATTTCTAATGCTGATACAGAAACACCACCAGCATTTGCTGCTTTAGCAGGGGCAAATAAAATATTGTTCTCTAAGAAAATCTCGACAGCTTCTAATGTAGATGGCATATTTGCACCTTCACCAATTGCTTTTACTCCATTGGAAACTAATAATTCTGCAGAGTTTTGATCGATTTCATTTTGAGTAGCACATGGTAAAGCAATATCACATGGTACTGTCCAAATTCCATTACAACTTTCCACATAAATCGCTTCAGGATGATCAGCTACATAAGTACTTATACGTTTCTTTTCTATTTCCTTAATGCGTTTAATTGTCTCTAAGTTAAGACCATTTTTGTCATAGATATAACCATTCGAATCGCTGCAAGCAACCACTTTAGCCCCTAGCTGCATCGCTTTTTCAATTGCATAGATTGAGACATTTCCTGACCCCGACACAACAACTGTACTGCCTTCAAAGCTAAGATTCTTATCTTTTAACATTTCTTCAACAAAGTAAACTGTTCCGTATCCAGTTGCTTCTTTACGAGCTAAACTTCCACCATAACTAAGGCCTTTTCCTGTTAGAACGCCTACTTCAAAGGTGCTACGCATTTTTTTATATTGCCCAAACAAAAAGCCAATTTCTTTACTTCCTACACCAATGTCACCTGCAGGAACATCCGTATCAGGTCCGATATATTTGCTAAGTTCTAGCATAAAGCTTTGACAAAAACGCATTATTTCTCCATCTGATTTTCCTTTAGGATCAAAATCAGCACCTCCTTTACCGCCACCAATTGGTTGACCAGTTAAAGAGTTTTTAAAAATTTGCTCAAATCCTAAAAATTTAATAATACTTGCGTTGACAGATGGATGAAATCTTAACCCACCCTTATATGGACCAATTGCGCTGCTATATTGGACGCGAAACCCTCGATTTACTCTAACATTTCCGTGATCATCGACCCACGGTACACGAAAAGTGATGACTCTCTCAGGTTCAACGATTCTCTCCAAAATAGCTTGGTTAATATACTGAGGATTTTTAACGAGAACAGGTATTAAAGAATCGAATACTTCTTTGACCGCCTGATGAAACTCACTTTCATTTGGATTTCGTTTTTTAACTGTTTCAAATACTTGATTAACATAATTCTGTACGCTTTCTGTATACGTCGATTGATTTTTTTCAATTGTTATCATACTTATCCGTCTCCTATTTATTAATTTATAATGAAAATTTAAAAAATTTGTCGTAATTTTTTAGAGTTGTTAGTATAAAATATTTTATAATTGAAATAATGATCGAATCAATATAAAGAAACGATAACATCAATGCGTTTTATGCATTAACTAATAAGGAGGATATAAAATGGACTTTAGACAAATCCGTTATTTCATGGAGGTGGCTACACGCGAACACGTAACTGAAGCCGCCCATTCTTTACATGTAGCACAATCCTCGGTAAGTCGACAAATAGTAAATTTAGAAAATGAATTAGAAGTTGATTTGTTTATCAGAGAAGGAAGGAGGGTACATTTAACGCCAATTGGAAAAATATTTTTTGAACGAATGAAACATGCCATGAATGTGATAGACGATGCGAGACGTGAGGTTAAGGAATATTTAGATCCTGAAAAAGGAACAATACGCATTACTTTTCCGATAAGTTTAGCAGCGTATACATTAC
>DATMFE010000510.1:0-1851 GCA_035556295.1 Ureibacillus sp. | reverse complement strand
AATTACTTGAAAATGTTGATCTCTATCTTAGTGAAGATAAGCAATCATGAGCTAGTTAGTGAAAAAGCAAAAAGCACTTTAAAAACATTGCACTTTCGGCCTTATAAAACGTAGTAAGATGATAGTATACCAAAATAAACATACACAACCTAAAGTCTTGGATAAGGTCAAACTAGATGAAAGGGATTTAGGTGATTGTTTATTCTACAGTATCTGATTCAGAGCGTTTTTTATTTCAGCAAATTAATAGATAAGATTTAACCTTGAAGATTGCTAAACGCGTAGAAGAATTATTAGCTGGATATGAAAATGTAGAAGTGAAAACGAGCCGTACAGGAGATACTTATCCGTCTTTATAAGAATGTACTAAAGCCGCAAATGTATGGGGAGCAGACTTCTTTCCATTCACATCAATGCTGGTGGCGGTGCTGGTTACGAGGATTTTGCCTATCCTAACAGCTCTAAATCTATTGTTTATCAAAATATGATTCATTCCGAAATCGTGAAGCAGAGTGATATGAAAGATTGTAGAAAGAAACAAGAAAATTTGCATGTGCTTCGTAAGTCTAATATGCCCGCAATTCTTACAGAGTGTGGATTTATCGATAATAAAGGGGATGCAGCAAAGTTCAAAGATGATGAGTTTATCGAGAAATTGGCTGTTGGCCATGTAAATGGATTGGTTAAAGCATTTATTTGGATGAAAAAAGAAAGTAGCAACAAAAACTGCTGTTAAAGTCGCTGAAAGTAAGCTTTACCGTGCACAAGTTGGAGCATTTAGTTCGAAGAAAAATGGGGAGAAGTTAGCGGCTGAATTGAAGAAAAAAGGTTATCTTACTGTGATTGTTTAATGTTAAGAGCCCTTACTCAATGAGTGAGGGCTCTTTTACATTGTCTATAGGAGGTACTACAGATACTACCATTAACAATTTCTCATTTTCTTGTTCAACTAAACCACCCGTTCGTTGAATATTTATATTTGGCATAATTAGTTTGGGCATGGTCTCTTTGTATTACTAATTTGTTCCCCTTCATTCCAAATAGAAATCTTAAAATATTTAAACACCGAATGACAAAATGGTAACACACCATAATCAATATAAAAGAGGTTAGAATAAGAAAAATTAGTTTCGCTGGTATAGACCAAGATAATTCACGAATAAAAAAACTAAGAAATACAATTATAGGTTGGTGCAAAACATAAAATGGCATAGAAGCTTCACTTGTATACTTTAGAAAGCTATTTGAAAAGGATAAATATTTTCTGCTAGAAAAAAGATACATAATAGCAAGCTCCAACAATTTATGGTACGTACCGCATAAAAGAAAATTTCTTGGACAGAACCTGGCTGAGGAAATGCCTTCATAAACCATAGTATATAAATTACTGAGGTAATAGCAGCTAAAATAAAGTGAACTTTAAAGGTTGCTTTGCTTTAGTTTTGGTAATATAATATTTCGGTATAGAAAATTCGAAAAAGTTTAATTAATTAAAGTGAACGTGTGGAGGACAACTATGTCGGGGAAATTTCCAACATCTTATATTATTGTTATCGGTTTAATGCTGTTTGCATTATTTTTTGGGGCAGGTAACCTCATTTTTCCTGCTATGCTTGGTCAATCTGCCGGAGAAAATATCTGGGTTGCCAATGCTGGATTTCTAGTTACGGGTGTCGGTTTACCATTGCTTGGTATTCTGGCTTTTGGATTTTCGGGTAAAGCTAATTTACAATCGTTAGCTAGTCGTGTTCATCCGATATATGGTATTGTTTTTACAATAATTTTATATTTATCTATTGGTCCTTTTTTTGCAATTCCTAGGGCAGGGACTGTATCATTTGAAATTGGCGT